>CABTZM010000061.1 GCA_902489295.1 uncultured Collinsella sp. | reverse complement strand
TGGTAAGGCATCAGCTTCCCAAGCTGACACTCGCGGGTTCGAGTCCCGTTGCCCGCTCCAGCTAGAAGCACAAGCACGGCACCATCACGGTGCCGTGCTTTTTTCAATAAAGCGCCGGGACTCGAACCCGCCAGGGTGCGAGCGTAAAACAAACGCGAAGCGTTTGTAGCGAGCAGGCGAAGGCGCCGGCAGGCGCCTGAAGCCGGTACGGATTTGCGAAGCAAATACGCGGACGTCCCGTTGCCCGCTCCATCGAGCGCGGGAGACTTTGGGGCGGCCAATTCAACAAAGTCTTCCCCATCGTCTCCGTGAATCCGAGGAGATCGACCGCAGCCGGTGCGGATTTGCGAAGCAAATGCGCGGACGTCCTCATGCCCACTCCAATTCCAAAATGTTAGGTTAATGCCTGCTGCCCATACTCGCACCCGCGCACGGTACAATGGTTGAGTTACGACCAACGTGCCAATAACCAAAAAGGAGCCGCTATGATCGATCGCTATACCCGCCCGGAGATGGGACATATCTTCTCCCTCGAGAACAAGTATGCCATTTGGCAGGAGATCGAGGTCCTGGCCTGCGAGGCCCAGGCGGAGCTCGGCAAGATCGGCATTTCTAAAGACGAAGCCCAGTGGATCCGCGACCATGCCAACTTTGAGAAGGCAAAGGTCGACGAGATCGAGGAGGTCACGCGCCACGACGTCATCGCCTTCCTGACCAACATGAAGGAGTACATCGATGCCGATGTTCCCGAGGGCGACCCCAAGCCCAGCCGCTGGGTTCACTATGGCATGACCAGCTCCGATCTGGGCGACACGGCTCTGTGCTACCAGCTCACCCAGGCCTGCGACCTGATCATCGAGGACGTCAAGAAGCTCGGCGAGATTTGCAAGCGTCGCGCCTTTGAGGAGCGCAACACGCTCTGTGCCGGCCGCACTCATGGCATCCACGCCGAGCCGATGACCTTCGGCATGAAGTTCGGCTCTTGGGCCTGGGAACTCAAGCGCGATCTGGATCGCCTTGAGGACGCCCGCAAGAATGTTGCCTTCGGTGCCATCTCGGGCGCTGTTGGCACGTACAGCTCCATCGAACCGTTTGTCGAGGAGTATGTCTGCGAGCACCTGGGTCTGGTTCACGACCCGCTGTCCACGCAGGTTATCAGCCGCGACCATCACGCCTATCTCGCCGGCGTTCTCGCCACCACCGCGGCCACCTGCGAGCGCATCGCTACCGAGGTTCGCAATCTGCAGAAGACCGATACGCTCGAGGCCGAGGAGCCGTTCCGCAAGGGTCAAAAGGGCAGCTCCGCCATGCCGCACAAGCGCAACCCGATCACCATGGAGAAGGTCTGCGGTCTGTCGCGCGTCGTGAAGTCCAACGCCCAGGTTGCCTTCGATAACGTCGCCCTGTGGCACGAGCGTGACATTTCGCACTCCTCTGCCGAGCGTGTCGCCCAGGCCGACAGCTTCATCGCCCTCGACCACATGTTCCAGTGCCTCATCCGCGTTATCGACGGCCTGCAGCTGTACCCTGCCCGCATGATGGCCAACCTCAATAAGACCCGCGGCCTCATCTTCTCCTCCAAGGTGCTGCTGGCCCTCGTCGACACGGGCATCACCCGCGAGGACGCGTACGCCATTGTGCAGGAGAACGCCATGGCAACCTGGCGCGAGGTGCAGGATTGTGTCTCCGGCCCCACCTTTAAGGAGCGTCTCGAGGCCGACCCGCGCTGCACCGTCAGCCAGGAGAAGCTCGACGAGATCTTTGATCCGTGGGACTTCCTCACCCGCATCGACACGGTCTTTGATCGTCTGGAGCAGCTGAGCTTCGAGTAGGTTCGGGCATAACGTTAGCTTTTTAGGGCGCTTTGCTGGTAATGTGTGTTGCCGGCAAAGCGCCTCGTTGCATTTAGGGAAAGACGGGGATAATAGTCGTCTCGAATAACATTCTGAGAGGGGATCGCATGATTTCGTTTGATTACAAGCCGCAGGGTGTATGCTCTCGCAATATTCACCTTGACCTTTCCGATGACGGCAGCAAGGTGCTGGGCGTTGAGTTTACCGGCGGCTGCGATGGCAACCTCAAGGCCATCTCCAAACTGGTCGAGGGCGCTCCTGCTGACCGTGTGATCGAGGTTCTTGCCGGCAATACCTGCGGCATGAAGAAGACCTCTTGCGCCGATCAGCTTACGCGCGCTATCGAGGCCGCTCGCGCCGAGATCGCCTAATGGGTATCGCCGACCACATCAAGAACGGAATATCGCGTCGCGGCTTTGTGCTCGGTGGAGCTGCCGCGGGCGCTGCCACGGTGCTTGCCGGATGTTCGAAAAAAACAGGCACCAGTGATGATGCCGCTGGCGAGCCGCAGGTTATCAAGGACGATTCGAAGATTGTCTCGATCACTGATGAGTACGAGGCAGTTGACATCGATCTTGAGCCGGCGGCATCGTGGACGCTGCCGCTGGGCACGTTGCTGTACTACTGCGATGGTGACTATGCTGCGGCAATGATGGCGCCCGCATCGGCACTGCACGCCAACACACTCGGTGTGCTCAACCTGGGCGATGGCTCGCTTACCACATTAATTGAGAATCCTATCGAGGGCACGGGATATGCTTTTTACGATGTCCGTGCCGGCGACGGCGTGTTTGCGTGGGTTGAGATGAACTTTGCCAGTTCATCGTGGAAGCTCTACGCTCAAAATCTGTCGGGCGCTTCGCTCTCTGGCGACGTGGTTGAGCTCGATCGAGGTGGCAAGGACTATGATCCGCCGCTGTTTACGGCGTTCGGGTCATCAGTCATCTGGTATAAAATGCCCTCGGCAGGTGGCAATAAAACGAGTAGCGATTCGTTTTGCTATCGTCGCTCACTTGATGAATCCAAGGCCGAGACAATTTGGAAATCGACGGGCCGCTTTGCATCGGCCCCGCGCGCGAGCGACGGCATTTTGACCATCTCGCCGCGTGTCCGCAACGACGAGGGCGTCTACTACGGCATAACGGCAATCGATCTGACCGACGGCAACAACACCAAGCGTGCCCAGTTGGTCCTTCCTTCGTCAGTTTTGCCTTTCGAGGCCGTATATATGGGCGATACCTTCGTGTTTTCTATCGAGGCGGCCTATAGTGGCGTGGGCAGCCTGGGCAATATGGGCACGTATATCGGTAATGAAGGAGGGCCGTACCTCTTCCTGTCACGCGAGCCGCTCGCATGTGCGGCTGGCAAGAAGAATAAATACCTTGTTAAGGTACAGGCGTCGCATTTCCTGATCGACACCTCTGCCAAGACCTATGGCTCGCTGCTGTCGCCCGACCGCGCTTTGGAGTATGGCGATTATCCAGCTACGGCGGGAAAATCGGACTCATTCCTTACGTACGCCACGGTGCGCAACAGCCAGGGTATACCAGAGACGGTCACTGCACGCCTATTCTCTCTTTAAGCTTAGAGGGGTTAAAAAGGCGCCAACAGGGGAATAAACGCGTTGTAATTGTGAGTACCGCCCGCCGAGCTGCCGCGTCATAGCGGCATCTGGCGGGCTCAGGTGCGTTAAAATGGGCTTGTTCTTAGCTAATTGAGACAGGGGGGCCGTGTTATGGCTTCAGATGCAAAAAAGATTCTGCTGGTCGAGGATGAGAAGGCAATCCGTGACGCCGTCGCTGCCTATCTCGAGCGCGAAGGCTACTGGGTTGTGGGCGTCGGCGACGGCCAGTCCGCGATCGAGGAGTTCGAGAAGCATCAGTTCGACCTGGTCGTGCTCGACCTTATGCTCCCCAAGATCCCCGGCGAGCGCGTTTGCCGCACCATTCGCGATACCTCGGATGTCCCCATCATCATGCTGACGGCTAAGGGCGAGATCGAGGACCGTATTATCGGTCTTGAGCTCGGCGCCGACGACTATCTGATTAAGCCGTTCTCGCCGCGCGAGCTCGTCGCCCGCGTTCGCGCTCTGTTCCGCCGTGCCCATCAGGCCGACGAGCCCGCCGTCGAGGTACTCGACTTCGGCGATCTGGTCATCGATATCTCGGGCCACAAGATCTTGGTCGAGGGCAAGGAAGTCGATCTGACGGCTTCCGAGTTCAAGCTGCTCACCACACTTGCCCGTCATCCCGGCCGTGTGTATAACCGCATGGAGCTGGTCGAGAAAGTGCTCGGGTATGACTTTGAGGGCTATGAGCGCACCATCGATAGCCACGTGAAGAATCTTCGCGCCAAGCTGGGCGATGATCCCAAGAAGCCCAAGTGGCTCTACACCGTCCATGGTGTCGGCTATCGCTTCGAGGCTCCGGCCAAGACCGATAAGTCGGACGAGAAATAGGGAAATCACATATGACACCTGTGCGCTTTGAAATCGGACAAAAGCACAAGCAGGAGAGCGAGGCGGGTTCCAAGGCTAGTTGGAACACGCCTCGTTCCGATTCACGGCCAACGATGAGCTATCCCTCGCGCATGGCACTTGCTTTTGCTCTGACATCGCTCATGACGGTATTGGTGCTGGTGGGCGTTGTCTCTGTTGTGTGGGGCACGGTCTTTTCGGATTACACACGCTCCAATATCGTCGAAATCGCAAATTCCGCTGCCGAGAAGTTGGCGACCTCATATGAGGAAAACGGCTCTTGGACCGCGGGAGAACTGCGCACGGTCGCAACGTCGAGTTTGGTTTCCGACGATCTGGGCATGCAGGTCGTCAATAAAAAGGGCGTGATCGTTTATGACGATTCCTGGCCCTCGGCAAGCGCCACCGCCGATGTACGCGAAAACCAGGCTACGACCGACGACACGAGCGGCAAGAGGGCATCGCATAGCCCGGTCTCGTCTGCTCCAACCGACTCCGATAGCGTTGCTAACGTCGAGATTGTAACGTCTTCCGGCGAGCATGTCGGACAGGTAAAGCTGTGGGCCATCGGCTCCGACGCTCTGCTCACCAAGGCGGACTCTGCGTTTAGGGAGAAGACCTTTAACGCCATGGCCCTCGCCGCGGTTGTTGCAATCTGCATTTCGGTCGTTATCGGATCGCTCGTGTCGCGCATGCTCACCAAACCGATTCATCGCATCACCAGTACCGCAAAGCAAATCCGTGACGGCGACCTGTCGGCTCGCACGGGGCTGCGCGGTGATGACGAGATCGATCAGCTGGGTGAGACCTTCGATGAGATGGCCACCTCGCTCGAGAAGGATATGAAACACGAGAAGCGCCTGACCTCAGACGTTGCACACGAGCTTCGCACGCCGCTTATGGCCATGCTCGCAACGGTCGAGGCCATGCAGGATGGCGTGTATCCCACCGACGATGAGCATTTGGAGACCGTTGCTTCCGAGACGCGTCGCCTGGCTCGTCTGGTGCAGCAGATGCTCGACCTGTCGCGCATGGAAAACAGCACGGCTCCGCTCAACCTTGAGCCGGTGGACATGGTTCCTTTCGTGCGTTCCATCGTCAATGCCCAGGAGCGCCTGTTTGTCGACCGCGATCTGCGCCTGCGTTTTGCGGACGAGACCCAGGGTCACGACGATGTCGTCGAGGCCGATCCCGACATGATCACGCAATGTGTTATCAACCTCATGAGCAACGCCATGCGCTACACCCCCGAGGGCGGTTGGGTCGTGGTGTCGGTGCTCAGCGACCGCAAACATGTCAGTATTGCCGTTTCGGATACCGGTATCGGTATTGCCAAGGACGATTTGTCGCGTATCTTCGGACGATTTTGGCGCGCCGATGCCAGCCGCGCCCGCGAAGCTGGCGGCCTGGGCGTTGGCCTCGCCGTGACCAAGCAGATCGTCGAGCGTCACCATGGCTACATATCCGTGGAGTCGGAGCTTGGAAAGGGTACGACTTTTACAATTCATCTGCCCCGCGAGCACACGGCAGACGCGGCATCTACTACAATGGAGCACTAGCTTTTCGCTATTCGGTGAAGGAGGGGCCGCGTCCCTGCCGCTCCGAGTTTGCGAAAACATGCGGGAAAGAACCCGCATTTCTGTCGTATTTAGGTAAGGAGTGACTCACGTGACAACGATGGAGCGTCGTCCGGATTCCCGTGGCAAGGTTCGTGATATCTACGATGCCGGTGAAAACCTGCTGATGGTCGCCACCGACCGCATTTCTGCGTTCGACTTCATTCTTCCCGACGAGATCCCGTT
The DNA here is from genome assembly GCA_902489295.1 of uncultured Collinsella sp. GTDB lineage: Bacteria > Actinomycetota > Coriobacteriia > Coriobacteriales > Coriobacteriaceae > Collinsella. The sequence continues at coordinate 3,648 of CABTZM010000061.1, read as the reverse complement.
TAAGGGAGAGGTACTCAATCGCATCTCGGCATTCTGGTTCGATAAGTTTGCCGACATCGTCCCCAACCATCTCGTTTCCATCGACCCGGCGGATTTCCCCGAGGAGTTTGCTGAGTATCGTGACTACCTCGCTGGCCGTGCCATGCTGGTTAAGAAGGCCCAGACGATTCCTATCGAGTGCATCGTCCGCGGCTATCTGACCGGTTCGGGCAAGAAGACCTACGACGAGAACGGCACTGTCTGCGGCATCCAGCTGCCTGAGGGCCTGACCGAGGCTTCCAAACTTCCTGAGCCGCTGTTCACGCCGTCCACGAAGGCCGAGATCGGTGACCACGACGAGAACATCTCGTTCGAGCGTTGCTGCGAGATCGTGGGCGAGGACATCGCCACGCAGATTCGTGACCTTTCCCTCAAGATCTACAAGGCTGCCGCCGAGTACGCCGCGACCCGTGGCATCATCATCGCCGACACCAAGTTCGAGTTTGGTGTTATTGATGGCAAGGTCACGCTGATCGACGAGTGTCTCACGCCCGACTCCAGCCGTTTCTGGCCTGCTGCCAGCTACGAGGAGGGCAAGATCCAGCCTAGCTACGACAAGCAATTCGTCCGCAATTGGCTCAAGGCCAACTGGGATATGACGGGGGAGACCCCGCACCTGCCCGCCGAGGTCATCGATGGCACGTCCGAGCGCTATCGCGAGGCCTTCCAGATCATCACGGGCTCCCAGTTCACAAGCATGAAGGAGAACGCATAAGTGAGTACCCGTAGCGCCACGAACAAGCGCACGCAATCCCACGAAGTTACCGGGGTTGCGCGCAAGTCTGCCGCATCTGCTAAGCCCGCCCGCCAAGCAGCGAGCTCCGTTCGCGTCGTGCCGGCTTCGTCTAAGGCACGCCGCAAAGAGCTCGAGAAGGGCGAGAACCTCGAGGGCCTCTCTAAAGAGGAGAAGCGCGCCCGCAAGGCTAAGCAGCGCGCCAAGGAGGACCGCATCTATACGGTGTCGAATATCCTCCTCAAGCAGGACGAGGACTACACCAAGCGCCGTCGCATCTGGTGGATTGTGCTCGCCATTGGCATGGTGCTCGTCGTGGCAATTTGGGCCTCGCTGTACTTCGCTCCCGCTGGCATGGTGTCCAGCCCTGTCCAGATGGTCGGCATTGTTTTGTCCTACGTCATCATTTTGGGCGACTTTATCTATGACTTCGCTCGTATTCGTCCCTTGCGCAACATGTACCGCGCGCAGGCTGAGGGCATGTCCGAGAACAAGCTCAACGCTCTTATTGAGCGCGCGGCTGCCGAGGAGGACAAGAAGGACTCCAAGAAGAAGTAGCGTTTGCATACATACTTATCGCTAAGATATAAGGCGCGTCGTTTTTGCGGCGCGCCTTTTTACTGTTCTATAGATAGATGGAGTGGCACATGATTCGAGCTGCCCTGACGGTCGAAGAGGCTCTGGAGGGCATGAAGGCCCTGGAGCCCAAGATTAAAAACTACGCGCGCCTGGTCGTCCGCAAGGGCGTAAACGTCAAGCCCGGCCAGGAGGTCGTCGTTCAGTCTCCGGTCGAGTGCGCGCCGTTTGCGCGCGTGGTGGTCGCGGAGGCCTATGCTGCCGGCGCCGGCCACGTGACGGTCATTTGGGCCGATGATGCCGTGACGAGGCTCACGTACGAGCATGTCGAGAAAAGCTATTTTGAGCAGACGCCCGAGTGGAAGCGCATGCAGCTGGATTCCTTGGCCCAGGATGGTGCCTGCTTTGTCTTTATCGAGGGTGCGGATCCTGCAGCCCTCAAGGGCATCGATCCAGCCAAGCCGGCCGCGGCATCCAAGGCGAGGAATACGCAGTGCAAAGTTTTCCGCCGTGGACTGGATTACAACATCAATCCGTGGTGCATCGCCGGCGCTCCGGTCGTGGCTTGGGCGCACGAGGTGTTCCCGGGAGACGCTGATGAGGTTGCAATCTATAAGCTGTGGAATGCGATTCTGCACACCGCGCGCGCCGATGGCCAGGACCCAGAGAGCGACTGGGAACTCCATGACGCCGCATTCGAAAAGAACTTGCGTTTCCTGAACGACAATCGTTTCGACTACCTGCATTACACCGCGGCAAATGGAACCGATCTGACGATTGGCATGACGAAGGGTCACGAGTGGGCCGGCGGCAAGGGCAAGACGCCCGATGGACACCCCTTCTTCCCCAACATTCCCACCGAGGAAGTCTTCACCTCGCCCGATCGCATGCGCGCCGACGGTATCGTGTACTCGGCCATGCCGCTCATCCACCACGGCAATAAAGTCGACGATTTTTGGATTAAGTTCGAGGGCGGCCGCGTGGTGGACTACGACGCCCGCGTGGGCAAGGCAACGCTCGCAAGTATCATCGATACTGACGAGGGCGCTGCTCACCTGGGAGAGGTCGCGCTCATTTCCAAGAACACGCCGATCCGCGAAAGTGGCGTACTGTTCTACGATACGCTCTATGACGAGAACGCTAGCTGCCATCTCGCGCTAGGTGTCGGTTTCCCCGAATGCATCGAGGGTGGGTATGACATGTCCAAGGAGGAGCTCCTGGAGCATGGCGTTAACGTCTCGAGCACGCACGTCGATTTTATGATCGGCACGGACGACATCGATATTACGGGCATTACGCCTGATGGACGTGAAGTTGTGATTTTCCAGAACGGCCAATGGAGTTGGGAATAGTCCCAGACCGTGGTACAATGCCACCCGCGGGCCGTTAGCTCAGCTGGCAGAGCAGGGGACTTTTAATCCCAAGGTCCAGGGTTCGAACCCCTGACGGCCCACCATAGAATAGAAAGCGATCGACTCCGGTTGGTCGCTTTTTTTGTTGCCGGTGCACGGGTTCGAACCCGTCGGGGCGCGGAGCTGAGTAAACGCGTGAGCGTTTGCCAGCGCAGCGCGCAAGGCGCGAAAGCGCCGCAGCGGCCGCCTGCGGAGCAGGCTGAACCCCTGACGGCCCACCATAGAACAGAAAGCGATCGACTCCGGTTGGTCGCTTTTTTGTTGCCGCGACACGGGTTCGAACCCGAACTTCTCTATATATAAGAACGCTTGGCGAACAAAACCTGCCTTTTACCGACGGGAAACAAATAGCTGATGCTTTTGGAGTAAAGTGGCGCTCCAGAGATGACCGATGCCTTAACACCTATAAACCAGCTGGTCATCGCCAATATCAGAAGCCAATGCTTCAGTTTTAACCTCAGTGATGCGACTGAGGGATCTATTCATTTGTGAACAAAATATGGAGTGCGCGATTCCCGCCCCGGACGCCCCTCCGGTCTGGCAATATATCGCCTTGCCGCGCGGCCCGGTGGAACCGGGAACCAGCGCAGGCGTGCACCTTGAGAACCGGATACTGCGAGGATGGACACACCAGATGTGTCGCATCCGGGCAGACATCGAACCATTTGAAATGGTCTAACTTGGATTTGTTTTTCGCAAGGCCGCCGAGAGGCGGCCCCGAGAAATTCCTTTTCCTATACTTAAACCATATGAATCGAACGGAACCGATCAGCGATGAACTGAGAGGACCGGACGGGCTCGAAGCCCATACATTTTGGACGGAGAGTTCGATCCTGGCTCAGGATGAACGCTGGCGGCGCGCCTAACACATGCAAGTCGAACGGCACC
>CABTZM010000060.1 GCA_902489295.1 uncultured Collinsella sp. | reverse complement strand
GGTAGCTCAGTTGGTAGAGCAGAGGACTGAAAATCCTCGTGTCAGGGGTTCGATTCCCTTCCCCGCCACCTTGAATTGACTAGGATCTCTGCAAAGGGGTCCTTTTCTTTTGCCGAGTGCTTCTGCGGAAACTGCATCCCGGAATAAGGGCTCAGAACGGGACACACTTTCCGGTGCCTGCCTCCGGCGCGCGTACACACCTCGTCGCACCATTCCGAGCCCGCCCGCCCCGGACATTCCTCCCACTTTCGCGTCACTTTGCAGACCGTTCGGTCGCCTGTCCGCACACGCGGGTATACTCAAAACGATACTTATCCTATGCAATACGATGCGGGTTCGACCTGCATGATCCGAAGGGGGCAGTGATGGAGAGGATGCTCGGCGTTAATCTCTCTGGCTGGTTTATTCCCGAGCCTTGGGTGACCCCGTCGCTGTACGCGGCGACCGGCGCATCCAACGCAGCCGAGCTGCAGGAGGCCATGGGTACCGCCGCTTACAACGAGCGCATGCGTCGTCATTACGAGACGTTTGTGAGCGAGGACGATTTTCGCCGCATGGCGCAGATCGGTCTCAATGCCGTGCGTCTGCCGGTGCCCTGGTATGCCTTTGGCTCACAGGAGTCCGATGCCTCCTACATATCGGTTGTCGATTACATCGACCGCGCGATTGAGTGGGCTGCCAAGTACGATATCCGCGTGCTGCTCGATCTGGCAACCGTGCCCGGTGGCCAGGGCGATTCCAACGATTCGCCCACCACGCCGGAGGCTGTCGCCGAGTGGCATTCGTCCACCAACGGCCGTCATGTCGCACTCGACGTGCTCGAGCGCTTGGCCGATCGCTATGGCGAGGCCGAGAGCCTGCTGGGCATTGAGCTGCTGGACACGCCGCAGATGAGCGTTCGCAAGAGCCTCTTCACCATGACGGATGGCATTCCTGCTCACTACCTGCGCAATTTCTATCGCGATGCCTACGAGCTCGTCCGTTCGTATATGCCCGAGGATAAGATCGTCGTCTTCTCGTCGTCGGGGCATCCCAGCGAGTGGAAGCATTTTATGCGCGGCGCCAAGTACAAGAACGTCTACATGGACCTTCACCTGTACCATTACCGCGACGAGTATGCGCTCGACATCACGAGCCCTCGCGGGCTGACGACGGCGATTTCGCGTAACAAGCGCGAGCTTAAAGAAGCGATTTCGGCTGGGTTCCCCGTGCTGGTGGGCGAATGGTCGGGCGCGGCGATCTTTGCCAACTCGTCGGTTACGCCCGAGGGCCGCAATGCCTACGAGCGCGTGTTTATCGCCAACCAGCTGGCTTCGTTTGCGCCGGCTGCCGGCTGGTTCTTCCAAACGTGGAAGACCGAGAAGCGCATTGCAGCATGGGACGCCCGCGCGGCGCTCGGTACGCTCGAGCGCGGCATGATTGAATAGGTTGATATGACGCAAAACAGCGCCCATACGGGCAAACTCTATGTGGTCGGCACGCCCATCGGCAACCTGGGCGACCTGTCTCCGCGCGTTGGCGAGGCGTTTGCCGCCGCCGATGCCATCTGCTGCGAAGACACGCGTGTGACGTCAAAGCTGCTGATGCACCTGGGCATTTCCAAGCCACTTGTCCGTTGCGACGAGAATGTGATCGCCAGCCGCGCCGCCGGCCTGGTCGACCGTCTGCTGGCGGGGGAGGCCCTCGCCTTTGCCTCGGATGCCGGCATGCCGAGCGTGTCCGATCCCGGCCAGGCGCTGGTCGAGGCGGCGCGTGAGGCCGATGTGCCCGTCGAAGTTATTCCCGGGCCCTCTGCTTGCGTCACGGCACTCGTTTCGTCCGGCATTCCCTGCGAGCATTTTTTCTTCGAGGGTTTTTTGGGCCGAAAGCACGGCGACCGTGTGCGCCGTTTGCAGCGCCTTGCCGTGGTGCCCGGCGCGCTCATCTTCTACGAGTCTCCACATCGCATCGTGGCGACGCTCGAGGCCGTGGCGGAGGTCTTTCCCCAGCGTGAGGTTGCCGTCTGCCGCGAACTCACCAAGCTGCACGAGGAGGTCTTGCGCGGGCCCGCTGCCCAGCTTGCCGAGGAGCTGCGTGCTCGCGGCGAGGTAAAGGGCGAGATTGCGCTGGTCATCGCGCCGCCGAGCGAGGACGAAGAGGCCGGTATCGCGCCGGTTGGCGCAGCGGCAGTAGATCCCGATGAGGCCCTGCGCGCGGATATCCGCGCCGCGCTCGAGGAGGGGGAGCCCGCCTCTGCGGTGGCCAAGCGCCTGTCTCAGAAGTATTCGCGCCGCAAGCGCGATGTCTATGCCATGGTGCTCGATATGCAATAGATGGAGGATATCCAGCCCTTGCGCTAGAATCATCCTCTGTATGCAACGTTTTTCTGGAGGACAAACCCCATGGATCAAAGCAAGCCTTCGTTCTTTATCACGACGCCCATCTACTACGTCAACGCCGATCCGCACCTGGGCACGGCTTATTCCACCATCATCGCCGATGTTCAGGCTCGCTATCGCCGCTCCGCCGGCTATAACGTCAAGTTCCTGACCGGCATGGACGAGCACGGCGAGAAGGTCGCCGAGGCCGCAGCCAAGCACAACATGACGCCGCAGGAGTGGACCGACAGCCAGGCCCCGCACTTCAAGGAGCTTTGGAACAAACTCGAGATCTCCAACGACGACTTCATCCGCACCACCGAGCCGCGCCAGCATCATGCCGTGCAGTACCTGTGGGAGCGCATGAAGGAGTCCGGCTACCTGTATAAGGGCAGCTACGACGGTTGGTATTGCGTGCCTGACGAGACCTACTTCACCGACACGCAGGTCCAGAAGGGCGACGAGGAGTACGGCAGCGTTGGCCAGCACCTGTGCCCCGACTGCCACCGTCCGCTTGAGCGCGTGCAGGAGGAGTCCTACTTCTTTAAGCTTTCCGCCTTCCAGGACAAGCTTCTCAAGCTCTATGACGAGCACCCCGACTTTGTCGAGCCTGCGTTCCGTATGAACGAGGTACGCAGCTTTGTCGAGGGCGGCCTTAACGACCTTTCCGTGAGCCGTACGAGCTTTGACTGGGGCATTCAGGTCCCGTTTGACGAGGGTCACGTGACCTACGTGTGGTTCGATGCGTTGCTCAACTATATGACGGCCGTCGGCTACGGTGTCGACACCGACGAGGCCCGTGCCGAGCTGGCCTATCGCTGGCCCGCGCAGTTCCACATCGTGGGTAAGGACATCATCCGCTTCCACTGCGTCATTTGGCCCGCGATGCTCATGGCCATCGGCGAGGCCCTGCCCGAGCACGTCTTTGCCCACGGCTTCCTGACCGTGCGCAATGCCGAGACCGGTAAGGCCGAGAAGATGTCCAAGAGCCGCGGCAACGCCATCGCTCCGCAGGATGTTATCGACATGCTGGGCGTCGAGGGCTACCGCTATTACTTTATGACCGACGTGGTCCCCGGCACCGACGGCGCCATCAGCTTCGATCGTATGGAGCAGGTCTACAACGCCGATCTGGCCAACAGCTGGGGCAACCTCATTTCGCGCTCGCTCAACATGAGCGCAAAGTACTTTGACGGCTGCGCCCCGGCTAAACCGGCGTCTGCCGACGCGTTCGATAACCCGCTGGCAAAGATCGCCGATGGTCTGGTCGAGCGCTACATGGCCAAGATGGACGTGCTCGATTACGGCGGAGCCAAGGACGAGGTCATGGAGCTCATCCACGCCGCCAACCACTACATTGAGGACTCCGAGCCTTGGGCACTTGCCAAGGACGAGGCCAAGGCTGACGAGCTGGCGTTTGTGGTCTACAACCTGCTCGAGGCCATCCGCATTGCCGCTCACCTGCTGATGCCGCTCATGCCTCAGACCTCTGCCGAGGCCCTGCGCCGCCTGTCCTGTGAGGGCGAGGCCGCGAGCGACGACCTCAAGGGCATTTGCACTTGGGGCCTGCTTGCCGGCGGTCAGCCCGTCGAGAAGGGCGATCCGCTGTTCCCGCGTCTGGCGTAGAGACCGCGCGAGCGCCATATCGGCAATTTGCTGTTTAGCTGTAAGGGCATGGCCGCCACGGTCCATGCCCTTTTGTTTCAAGACGCCGCCATCATGCTAAGGAGGCAACCATGACAACTTCGCCTTTGGCAAACCCCACGGCCACCAGGGAGCTGCTGGAGGAGTTTGGCCTTGCGACCAAGCATCGCCTGGGCCAGAACTTTCTAATCGACAATCATGTGATCGAACGTATCTGCGAGCTTGCCGAGCTTGCAGGTGACGAGCGCGTACTCGAGGTGGGTCCAGGTTGCGGTACGTTGACACTTGCGTTGCTGCAGGAAGCGGCGTGCGTTACGTCCATTGAGGCCGATCCCGAGCTTGAGCCGGTGCTCGATGCCCACGCCGCCGACTATGCCAACTTCCGCTTTATCATGGGCGACGCGCTCAAGGTGACGCCGGAGCAGATTGAGCAGGCTGCGGGCGGTGAGCCGACGGTATTTGTCGCGAACTTGCCCTATAACGTGGCGGCGACGATCATTTTGCAATTTTTCCAGACGATGCCGGCGCTAAAGCGCGCCGTCGTCATGGTGCAAAAGGAGGTTGCCGATCGCATTGCCGCAGTGCCGGGCAACAAGACCTATGGCGGATACACGGCAAAGCTTGGCCTGTATGCGCAGGTGACGGGGCGCTTTGAGGTGCCGCCGCGCTGCTTTATGCCGGCGCCGCACGTGGACTCGGCTGTCGTGCGCATCGATCGCGTTGACGGCGTGGTGCCCGAGGGGCTCGATCGCGAGTTCGTGGCTCGCGTGATCGACGCCGCATTTGCCCAACGTCGCAAGACCATCCGCAACTCCATGAGCGCCAACGGCTTTGCCAAGGACGCGCTCGATGCTGCCTATGAGGCTTGCGGCATCGCGCCCACCACGCGCGCCGAGACGCTCGACGTCGCCGACTTTGTCCGCCTGGCTCAGGAGCTTTCCCATGATGCCTAATGCCGAACGCGTGACGTTTACCAAGAAAAAGAAAACGATCGCCTGTCCGGAACCGCTGGCGCCGCTGGCCGATACGCACGCGCACCTGCTCTCGTTTTGGGGCAAGGAGGTGCCCGAGACGCTCGTGCGTGCCAAGGCCGCAGGCGTCGATCTGTTGGTGACGATCTTCGATCCCATCGCCGACAAACGCAGCGTGACGGACTACAGCGACTGGCTGACGCGCGAGATTCTGCCGATGCGGGATATTCCGCAGATCAAGTATCTTGCCGGCGTGCATCCGTATGGCGCGCCGGACTATACCGATGACGTTCACGCGCAGATTGTTGCCGCGCTCGATGACCCCCTATGTGTCGGTATTGGCGAAATCGGTCTGGACTACCACATGGACTATGACGACGATATCGCGCCGGCACCCCATAACGTGCAGATTGACTGCATGGCGCGCCAGCTCGAGCTTGCCGTGCGTCGTAACGTGCCGGTGGAGCTGCATCTGCGTCACGAGGACATGGACCAGGAGCGTACCTCGCACGTGGACGCCTACAACGTGCTTCGTGGGGTGGGCGTGCCCCAGGCCGGTTGTGTGCTGCACTGTTTTGGCGAGGACCGCGCCACGATGGAGCGCTTTGTGGAGCTGGGCTGCTATATCGCCTATGGTGGTGCGGCCACCTTTAAGCGCAACGACGACGTGCGCGAGGCATTTGCGGCAACCCCACTCGATCGAATTTTGTTCGAGACGGATTGCCCGTATATGGCTCCGGAGCCCATCCGCGGTCTTGAATGCGAGCCCGCAATGATCTCCATTACGGCAAACGCGCTGGTTAACGACCGTATCGATCGCACTGGTGAGGACGCCGAAACAATCGCGCGTGCCGCTTGGGAAAATGCCTGCAAACTTTTTCAAAAATAGTTCTTGCGTTCGCGGTGGCGCTCCGTTATTCTAATTCCTGCACGCGGGCGTGGCGGAATTGGCAGACGCGTACGGTTCAGGTCCGTATGGGGGCAACCCCATGAAGGTTCAAGTCCTTTCGCCCGCACCATTAAATGAAAGAGCTCCCAGCAATGGGAGCTTTTTTGTTATGTGCCCATCGCGGGGACTTGAACCTGCGAAGGAGCGAGCGTCAAGAAAACGCGGAGCGTTTTTAGCGAGCTGGCAAGGACGCCGGCAGGCGGCCGATGCCGGTGCGGATCCGCGAAGCGGATACGCGGACGTCCTTTCGCCCGCACCATTAAATGAAAGAGCTCCCAGCAATGGGGGCTTTTTTGTTATGCACGATCTCCTTGGACGGGTATCCTAATGGCAACGTGTGCCTATCAGAGGAGAGACCATGCTGTTTTCCGGTATCATCGCTGCCCTTACGAGCCTTTTGATTCCCATCATCATCCTGCTGCTGTTGCTTCCCAACGCCTGCTACGTCGTTGAGCAGCAGCACGCTGTGATCATCGAGCGCTTGGGTAAGTTCAATCGTATCGTCAACGCGGGCTTCCACGTGAAGGTGCCCGTGATCGACCGTAAGGCCGCCACGGTGAGCCTGCGCACCATGAAAAACGGTTTTGGCATCGACGTTAAGACCCAGGACAACGTGACCATCGGTCTTGAGGTCTCCGCTCAGTACCACGTGAGCTACGACATGGGCGCCGGCCCGGCAGATTCGGGCATCTACAAGAGCTACTACATGCTGCAGGAGCCCGTCGACCAGATGCGTGACTTCATCACCGACGCCCTGCGCTCTTCGATTCCTGTCTACACACTCGATGAGGTCTTTGCCAAGAAGGATGACATCGCCAAGGATGTCAACGCTACCGTTTCCGAGCAGATGGCCGCCTACGGCTTCACCCTCGTGTCGACGCTCATCACCAAAATCGCACTGCCGACCGAGGTTGAGAACTCCATGAACGACATCAACGCCGCCCAGCGCAAGCGCGCTGCGGCACAGGAGCTCGCCGAGGCAGACCGCATCAAGCGCGTCACCGAGGCGACCGCCGAGGCCGAGGCTATGGAAAAGGCGGGCGAGGGCATCGCCAACCAGCGCAAGGCCATCGCGCTGGGTATCAAAGATTCGCTCGAGATCATCCAGGAGACGGGTGTCGGCAATGACGAGGCCAACCAACTGTTCATGTTTACGCAGTGGTCCGAGATGATGACGGAGTTCGCTCGCACGGGTAAAACCTCGACGGTCGTGCTGCCGAGCGACTTTTCGCAGTCGGCCTCGATGTTCGAGCAGATGCTGGCCGCCGGCAAAGTTCAAAACGATTCGAAGGAGTAGACGCGCGTGAAATACACCGTCGTTTGCGTCGGTAAGCTCAAGGAGCGCTTTTGGAAGGACGCGTGCGCTGAGTACACCAAGCGCCTAGGTGCCTATGCCAAGGTGGATATGCGCGAGGTGGCCGATATCGACCCGGCCAAGGCGGGCGGTGTGGATGCCGCGCGCGACAAGGAGGGGGCGGCGATTCTTGCCGCCTTGCCATCTCGAGCGCATGTGATCCTGCTGGCTATCGAGGGCAAGGAGCGCTCGAGCGAGGAGTTTTCGGCGAGGCTCGACGATCTTATGCTGCGAGGCAGCAGCGACATTGCCTTTGTAATCGGCGGTTCGGACGGCGTGAGTGATGACGTGCGCGCACGAGCCGACGAGATGCTCAGCTTTGGACGCATTACCTTGCCGCATAACCTGGCGCGTGTGGTGCTGCTGGAGCAGATTTACCGTGCCTGCAAGATCAGCCGTGGCGAGCCGTATCACAAATAGGTCGGCAATACGAAACAATGGCGTGGGACAATACCTTTCGTTTTGAGGAATGTGTCTGAAAGGACTATGCGATATGAAGATTGGATTTGTCGGTTTTGGCAATATGGCGAGCGCTATGGCCGATGGCTGGATCGCTGCCGGTGTAGCTGCGAGCGACATGTGCGCCTGCGCGGGTCGCTACGACGCACTGGTTGAGCGCTGCGAGGCGCGCGGCATGGTCGCCTGCCACGATGCCGCCGAGGTTGTCGCCGCATCCGATATCGTGGTCGCTGCGGTCAAACCGTACATGATCGAGAAGGTATTCGCCCCGCTCAAGGATGCTCTTGCCAAAAAGGTCGTTCTGTCGGTTGCCTGGACCTGGGACAGTGCCAAGTGGGAGCAGGTCCTGCCGGGCGTCGCGCATATCTCGACGGTGCCCAACACGCCGGTTTCGGTGGGCGAGGGCGTCATCGCCTGCGAGAAGGCTTCGACGCTTAACGACGAGCAGCGTGCTGTGGTGCTCGACCTGCTCGGTAAGCTTGGCGCTGTCGTCGAGCTCGACACAAGCCTGCTGTTTGTGGGCGGCACGGTGGGTGGTTGCGCTCCGGCGTTTGTCGCCATGGCAATCGAGGCCCTGGGCGATGCGGCGGTCAAGCACGGTATCCCGCGTGCGGATGCTTATCGCATTGTGAGCCAGATGGTGCTGGGTACGGCAAAGCTGCAGCTTGCAACTGGCCAGCATCCTGCGGCGATGAAGGATGCCGTATGCTCGCCCGGTGGTGCCACCATCAAGGGCGTCGTTGCGCTCGAGGACGCCGGCATGCGCAGCGCCCTGGTCAAGGCAATCGACGCAACCCTCCAGTAAAACCGACCAAAAAAGGGACAGTTTATTTTGGCAGGTTTTTCCTGCGGTTTTGTCCTTTTAGCGAAAAGTGCCCCGCAACTGGCTCAATTCCAGTTGCGGGGCACTTGCGTTTGCCCAGATAAAACCGACCAAAATAAACCTGTCCCTTTTTGGCAGGTTAGTCCCAGAAGCTGTCTTCTTCGTCCTCGGACTTGGGGCCGCGGTCGACATACATCTTATGGGTGCGCTTCTCCATTACAAAGGCAAGAATCGCAAACAGCAGGATGCCGCCGGCGAAAAGGATGGCAAAACCGGTGCGGGTGCCAAACAAAAAGGAAAAAACTGCGTCCATTGGGTGCCTTCTTGCGTAGTTGAGTTGGGTCGTAAACGCTCATAAGTATATACTTGCCCATACATGTACAAGGTTGCAACCTAAATGGAATGTATATCGCCGGAGGATCTAATGCTTGATATCAAGTTTGTTCGCGAGAACCCCGATGCCATCGATGTCGCCATGGCTAACCGCCAGACGTCTTGGGATCGCGAGAAGTTCTTTGAGCTCGACGACGAGCGTCGTGCCGTCATCACCGAGGTTGAGGAACTTCAAGCCACGCGCAATGCCGAGTCCAAGAAGATCGGCGCCCTGATGAAGGAGGACAAGAAGGACGAGGCCGAGGCCGCCAAGGAGGCCGTGCGCGCCGTCAACGAGAAGATTGACGGTCTGGCCGAGCGCCGCACCGCCCTCGAGCAGGAGCAGTACGACTTCATGGCTCACCTGCCCAACATTCCTTGCGAGGCCACGCCGTACGGCAAGGACGAGGACGAGAACATCGAGCGTCGCCGCTGGGGCACCCCGCGCGAGTTCGACTTCGACTTTAAGCCGCACTGGGATCTGGGCACCGATCTGGACATCCTCGACTTCGAGCGTGGCAACAAGCTCTCCGGCAGCCGCTTCACCGTTCTCGGTGGCGCCGGCGCCCGTCTTGAGCGCGCCCTCATTAACTTCTTCCTCGATACGCACACCAGCCGTGGTTTTAAGGAGTGGTGGCCGCCCATCGTCGTCAAGCGTCAGACCATGTTCGGTACGGGTCAGCTGCCCAAGTTCGAGGACGACGCCTATCACGTCTCGGGCGATAACTTCCTGATCCCCACCGCCGAGGTCGTGCTCACCAACCTGCACGCCGGTGAGGTCCTCGACGCCGACACCCTGCCGCGCCGCTACACCGCCTTCACCCCCTGCTTCCGCGAGGAGGCCGGTTCCGCCGGTCGCGATACCCGTGGCATCATCCGTCAGCACGAGTTCGACAAGGTCGAGATGGTCAAGTTCGCTAAGCCGGAGGAGTCCGACGAGGAGCTCGAGAGCATGACCGCCGAGGCCGAGTACCTGCTGCAGCAGCTGGGCCTTCCGTATCGCGTGATTAGCCTGTGCACCGGCGACTTGGGCTTCTCTGCCCGTCAGACCTACGACATCGAGGTCTGGCTGCCGAGCTACAACGC
>CABTZM010000059.1 GCA_902489295.1 uncultured Collinsella sp. | reverse complement strand
AGAGATCAACAACTACCTTGCCGTCATTAAGGTGGTCGGCGTCGGCGGCGGCGGTACCAACGCGGTCAATCGAATGATCGAAGAGGGCATCCGCGGCGTCGAGTTTGTTGCCATCAACACCGATGCTCAGGCACTCGCGATCTCTGATGCCGATATCAAGGTGCACATCGGCACCGACCTTACCCGCGGCCTGGGCGCCGGCGCCAACCCCGAGGTTGGCCGCAAGGCTGCCGATGAGTCCCGCGACGACATTGCCGAGGCGCTCGCTGGCGCCGACATGGTGTTCATCACCTGCGGCGAGGGCGGTGGCACCGGTACCGGCGCTGCTCCCATCGTTGCCGATATCGCGATGAACGAGGTCGGTGCGCTGACCGTCGCCGTCGTGACCAAGCCCTTCACCTTCGAGGGCCGCAAGCGCAAGAAGAGCGCCGAGGAGGGCATTAAGACCCTCTCCGATTGCGTCGACACCATGATCGTCATCCCTAACGATAAGCTGCTCGACATCGCCGAGAAGAAGACCACCATGCTCGAGGCCTTCGCGATTGCCGATGGCGTCCTTTCCCAGGGCACCCAGGGCATCACCGACCTCATCACCGTCCCCGGTATCATCAACCTGGACTTCGCCGATGTTAAGACCATCATGAAGCAGGCCGGTACCGCCATGATGGGTATCGGTACCTCTTCTGGGGACACCCGTGCCGTCGACGCTGCCCAGCAGGCCATCTCCAGCCCGCTGCTCGAGAGCTCCATCGATGGTGCCACGCGCGTGCTGCTCTCCATCGCCGGTTCCAAGGACCTGGGCATCCAGGAGATCAGCGACGCCGCCGACGTTGTCGCCAACGCCGTCGACCCCGAGGCCAACATCATCTTCGGTACCGTTGTCGACGAGTCCCTGGGCGATCAGGTGCGTATCACCGTCATCGCTACGGGCTTCTCCGACTCCAACGTCAACCGTCAGGACGAGCTCTTTGCTGCTCAGCAGTCTCAGAGCAAGGCCGCTGCCTCCGCTGAGCCGCAGCGCACCGCTCCTGCCACGAGCCCGGCTCAGGCCGCTCCGACCCGCAACGTCGGTGGCACCGAGCTTCCTAACTTCGGCAACGATCAGTTCGAGCTTCCCGACTTCCTGAAGCGCGGTAGCTTCTAAGTCGTTCTTTGCATTGTTGTGCACAGGGGCGTGTCCGTATGGACGCGCCCTTTTTATTTCGACTTTGTAAACTAGAACCTCCAATCTCTTTACGTTCCCTTTACGATTGCCTCCAGCGCAGCAGGTATCCTTTTAGAGAAGTATGACAGCCGTATAAACGCGGGCTGTAGCGGCGATGCCGCGGTACTTGTGTTATTAGGAGGCTTTAGTATGGCAGCACGTGCGGACAAAGTTTCGCGTGTCGACCATGATGGAGTTACGTTGGTGGAGGGCGCGACATCCGATGTTCGCTTTGCCTTCACCGAGCGCGCCGGTGGCGTTTCCGAAGATGCGTACTCCTCACTCAACTTGGGCTCGCATGTTGGCGATGACCCCTTTGCTGTTCAAGAAAATCGTCGTCGTGCGCTCGAGGCTATGGGTGCCGCCGAGTGCGAGCACAACCTGCTCGTTCCCAATCAGGTCCATGGTGATCATATCGTTGCGGTGACCTCGAACGGCGCCGATGACCTTGAGGACGTTCGCGAGCAGATTGCCGAGGGCTGTGATGCCATCGTCTGCACGGCGCATAACGTGCCCGTGCTGCTCTGCTTTGCCGACTGCGTTCCCGTGGTGCTGGTGGCCCCCGGCGGATTTGCCGTGGTGCACTCCGGTTGGAAGGGCACGATTGCACGTATTTCCGCCAAGGCGTGCCAGGCGCTTTGCGATGCTGCCGGTTGCGATGCGAGCGACGTTTCCGCCTATATCGGCCCCCATATCTTGGGTGACGAATATGAGGTATCCCAGGAACTCATGGATCGCTTTGCCGCCGAGTTCTCTTGCATCGATGCGAATACCTCTCGCATGCTTGATCTTTCCGCTGCCATTCGCGAGGCGCTGGTAGATGTCGGTGTCGACGCGGATAATATCGTGGATACCCAGCTTTCGACCGTGCGTCAGAACGACCGCTTTTATTCCTACCGTAACGAGAACGGCACCTGTGGGCGCCATGCTGCGATCGGCGTGATGCTATGAGAAAGATCGTATCGGTCCTGAGCGCCGCTGTGCTTACGCTTACGCTGTGCGCCTGTTCTTCGGGATCTTCTACCTCTTCCATTACCGTCGCCGGCTCCACGACCTGCCTTCCTATCGCCGAGATTGCGGCCGAGGGTTTTAAGGAGGAGACCGGCATCGACGTGCTCGTTTCCGGTTTGGGTTCTTCCGCTGGCATCGAGGCTGTCAGCGCCGGCACGGCCGATATCGCCAGCTCCTCCCGTGGACTCAATGCCGACGAACAGGATCTGGGCCTGACTCCCATCGTCATTGCCCACGACGGTATTGCGGTCATCGTGAACGACGACAACCCCGTCGATAACCTCTCGACCGAGCAGCTCCGCGATATCTACGCCGGCAAGATCACCAACTGGAAAGAGGTCGGTGGCGAGGACCTGAGGATTCAGGTCATCAACCGAGACGAGGCGTCCGGTACGCGCGAGGCCTTCCGTACCATCGTGATGGATGGCACGCCGTTCGATCGCCGCTCGGCTGTTCTTTCGGGTACGGGCCAGGTGCGCGACGTGGTATCTCGTTCGCGTGGGGCCATCGGCTACATTTCGCTGGGCTTCGTCGATAGCCTCAACGCCAAGACCTCGGTCAAGGCCGTCTCGGTCAATCATGTTGAGGCGTCCGAGAAGACGGTCGCGAGTGGCGGCTATCCCATCTCGCGTGACCTTTACTTCTTTGTGAAGGGTGTGCCTTCGCAGCAGGCGCAGGATTACATCGACTATGTGACGTCCGAAAAGATGGACAAGCAGATTCGCGAGGCGGGCTTTATTCCCGTCACCAACGACGAGAAGGGGAGTGAGTAGCATGGAAGCACAGGAAAACTCCCAGACTGAGCAGAATGTTCAGACGCCCAAGAAGCGCGAGCTGGCGCTCGTATCGCGCAGTACCTATATCAAGGAGAAGGCGCTGCAGTGGATCTTCTTTGCCTGCGCGTTCTTGGCGGTCGTTACCGTCATCCTGATTTTTGTCTTTACCACGTACTCGGCGCTGCCCGTCTTTACTGACATCGGTCTGGCTGACTTCTTTAGCTTTACGTGGGCGCCTTCCGAGGGCCACTACGGCATCTTGTCGCTGCTTGCCGGCTCGGGTCTGGTGACCGTCGGTGCGCTCGCCATGGGCGTGCCGCTGGGCGTGGGTACGGCCGTTTACCTGGTCGAGATTGCCAGCAAGCGCGTGCGCAAGCTCATCAGCCCCGCCGTTGACCTGCTGGCGGGCATACCCTCCATCATCTACGGCTTCTTTGGCATGATCATCATCCGCCCGTTTATCGCACAACTGACCGGCGGCCTTGGTTTTGGTGCGCTGACGGCGTGGTTTGTGCTCGCCATCATGATCGTCCCTACCATCACCACGCTCACCATCGATGCTCTCAATTCCATTCCCATGGGCATTCGCGAGGCATCGTATGCCATGGGCGCCACAAAGTGGCAGACCATCTATAAGGTCGTGCTACCTGCCGCGAAGCTGGGTATCGTTGATGCCATCGTGCTGGGTATGGGCCGTGCCATCGGCGAGACCATGGCCGTGCTCATGGTCGTAGGTAACGCCCCGGTTATTCCCGACAGCATTGCGAGCCCCATCTCGACGCTCACGAGCCAGATTGCGCTCGACATGAGCTATTCCTCGGGTCTGCACCGCTCGGCGCTGTTCGGCATGGGTGTGGTCCTGTTTATCATCTCCGCCACGCTGGTGGGTATCGTCCGTCTGATTTCCAAGAAGAAGAGGGGGTAGGCTATGTCCGATTCCGTTGACACGACGGTCGATACGACCTCGTCGCGCGAGCGCATCAAGCGTGCCCTTTCCCACGGCAAGAAGGGCCGCATCAACAAGGACCTGTCCAACAAGATCATGCTTGGCGTGTTTCGTGCCGCTGCCTACATCACCACGCTGGTGCTGGTCGCTATCATCGCCTACGTGGTCATCAACGGCCTGCCACACATCTCGCTCGACTTTATCTTCGGTTGGCCCCAGGGCGTCAACGCCGAGGGCGGAATTTGGCCCACGATCGTCTCGACCGTCTACGTGACGGCGCTCGCCATGCTTATCTGCACGCCGATCGCTGTGCTGGCAGCCGTCTATCTGGCCGAGTACGCCAAGCAGGGCAAGGTCGTCGAGCTCATTCGCTACGCTGCTGACGCTTTGGCCTCGGTGCCCTCCATCGTTATGGGCCTGTTTGGCTACGCCTTGTTTGTCGAGGCTATGGGCCTGGGCCTTTCGATGGTCTCGGCCGCTCTGGCGCTCGCGCTCTTGATGCTTCCCATCGTCATGCGCACCACCGAAGAAGCCATTCGCGCCGTTCCGCGCTATATCCGTTGGGGCGCGTACGGCCTGGGCGCTACCAAGTGGCAGGTCGTCTCCAGGATCGTGCTTCCTTCGGCCTTTGGCCGCATTGCCACGGGCATCGTCCTTGCCATCGGCCGTGCCATCGGCGAGACCGCCGTGGTGCTCTACACCATGGGCCAGGCCATCAATCTACCTATTTCGCCGCTCGATTCCGGTCGTCCCATGACCGTTCACCTGTACCTGCTTGCCAACGACGGCATCAACATGAACGCAGCCTACGGCACTGCGCTCTTGCTGATGGTGATCATTTTGGCCTTCAACCTGTTTGCGCGCTTCCTGTCGCGTAAGCGTCGCTAGTTAAGGAGTCCCATGTCCGTTTATCAGTCCGCTCCCGCGTTGGAGCAAGCGGCCATTACGGCCAAGGATTTCAACTTTTGGTACGGTGACTTTCATGCGCTGACGGGGCTCGACCTCAACATCGCCAAAAACGCCATCACCTCCTTCATTGGCCCTTCGGGCTGCGGCAAGTCGACGTTTTTGCGCTGCATCAACCGCATGAATGACCTGATCGAGGGTACGCGCGTCGAGGGCACCATGACGCTCGACGGCAACGATATCTATGCCGAGGGTGTCGACCCGGTCGACCTCCGTCGCCGCGTGGGCATGATCTTTCAGCAGCCCAATCCGTTTCCCAAATCCATCTACGAGAATGTCGCCTTTGGCCCTCGTCTGCAGGGCGTGACTAGCAAAAGTGACCTCGATGACATCGTGGAAGAATCGCTCAAGCGCGCCAACCTCTGGAAAGAGGTATCCAATCAGCTCAACAAGGATGGTTTGGCGCTCTCGGGCGGTCAGCAGCAGCGTCTGTGCATCGCGCGCGTGCTTGCGGTGCAACCCGATGTCCTTCTGATGGACGAGCCCTGCTCCGCCATCGACCCCACGTCCGTCTCTAAGGTCGAGGATTTGATGGCCGAGCTGGTGCCCGAGATGACGATCATCATCGTCACGCATTCAATGCAGCAGGCAGCTCGCATTAGCGACTACACCGCATTCTTCTTGCAGGAAGTTGCCGGCGAGCCCGCTACGCTCATCGAGTATGGTCAAACCGACGCGATCTTCACCAGCCCGGTGGACTCGCGGACGGAAGACTATATCACCGGCCGCTTTGGCTGATCGGTGCGACTAGTCCCAAGCCGATCGGACCTGGTCCGGTGCGTATTCACTGTGCGGGCGGCATGACCGCACCCAACTGATTGGAGTGAACCATGCGCAAACTGTTTTCCCGTCAGCTCATCGAGGCCCGCCACGAGATGCTGAGCATCTACGAGGCCGTCGATCTGGCCCTCCACGATGCCGTGAGGGCCTATGTGACCGACGACCGCAAGCTCGCCACCAAGACCAAGAAGCGCACGCTTTCGATTGACGCGCGCTGCGCCAACCTGGAGGCCGTCTGCTACAACCTGATCGCCACGCAGTCACCGGTCGACTCCGACTTCCGCCTGCTTCAGACGATCATCTACGTCGACTTTAACCTGCAGCGCATGACCGATAAGGTTCGCCAGATTTGCCGCGCCACGCGTCATATGATCAAGGCCGACATCTCGCTGCCCAAGGAGCTTGTCGGCACGGTCGAGGCCGAGGCTGAGGCCGTCTACCAGGTGCTGGGCTCTTCGCTTTCTGCGCTCGTCACCAACGACATGTCCATCATCTGCAACTTGGCCGTCGAGGACGAGCCAGTGCACGCCGCCTACGAGAAGTTCTTCCGCACCTTTAACCGCATGGACACGGGCGATTTTATGGACGACGACAGCAACTATGACGACCTGCGCCGCGCCATCATGGTTTCGCGCTACCTCGATCGCATCGCCTCGATTTCCATCGATGCCGCCTGCCGCCTGACCTTCCTGCTGACTGGTCAGCGCATGAATGCCGGCGATATCGCCCGCACGGACGAGGACGAGCTCGAGAGCATGCGCGTGCCTTTGGGCGAGGGCGTCATCATGAGGCCCGCCGTCGATGCGCGCTACGTTGCCAAGGTGCCCGTTAACGAGGTCAGCGAGGGACTTCGCTACCTGCTCGATCATCTTGAGGACGAGGACGATGACGAGGACGACGAGGAGTAAGTAATCCCGTTCGTCGAAAGATTGTAAATACCTAAGTGAGCGCGGCCTTGCACATGCGGGGCCGCGCTCTTGCGTTAGCATGGGACTACTTGTTTGGCTGTCAGCGGAGGCGATTGGCAATGGATAACTATTTGGACTTGATGCGCGCTCGCCGCGAGCAGATTCTGGAACGTTTTTATGCGGCGCTCGATCGCGCAGGCCGTCCCCACGACGCCGCGAGCCTCATTGCCGTGTCCAAGACCGTTGGTGTCGATGAGACCGTTGCCGCCATCCAGGCGGGGTATCGCCATTTTGCCGAGAATCGCCCGCAGGAGCTGGTTCGCAAGCTCACGGGTCTG
The DNA here is from genome assembly GCA_902489295.1 of uncultured Collinsella sp. Classification (GTDB taxonomy): domain Bacteria; phylum Actinomycetota; class Coriobacteriia; order Coriobacteriales; family Coriobacteriaceae; genus Collinsella. The sequence goes on along the minus strand of CABTZM010000059.1, from coordinate 3,262 downwards.
GCGGAGCATCCGGAGCTGCCCGAGGTGCGCTTCGATATGATCGGCAACCTGCAGACCAATAAGATCAATGCGGTGCTGGGCTCAGCCGAGCTGATTCACTCGGTGGGTTCGCTGCATCTGGCGCAGGCGATCTCGAGCCGTGCTGTTCGCAAGATTGAGGCAGGCGAGCTCGTCGGCCCCCAGCGTGTGCTCATTGAGGTCAATGTGAGTGGTGAGGAGTCGAAGGGAGGCTTTTCACCCGATGAGATTCGCGCCGCCGCGGGTGAGCTTGCAGAACTTGAGGGAATTTGCGTACAGGGGCTTATGACTATGGCGCCCCGGGGGAATAAGGATGTGGCACGCCGCACCTTTGCGGGGCTTCGTGAGCTGAGGGATGAGCTGGAGGCGGCGCATCCCGATTTGAACCTGCCTGAGCTTTCCTGCGGTATGAGCGAGGACTTTGAGTCTGCCCTTGAGGAGGGCTCTACGCTCGTTCGCCTGGGCAGGGTAGTATTTAGCCCGGAGTTTGCAGTAAAATAAGGCTCTGAAGTGCGCACTGATTATCGGGGCGCCTGCACTAAACCGCGAGAGGACACAACCATGGGCTTCCTTGACGAGATTAAAAATAAGATGCACCTGGGCGGCCAGCAGGGTTACGACCAGGGTTATGGCCAGGACGACGACTACGGCTACGATGACGGCTACGACGATGGCTATCAGAACAACGGCTACAGCGGTGCTTCGGGCGAGGGCTTCTACACCCAAGACGAGCCGAGCAACGGCCTGCTTGGTCAGACGCGCCGCGGTGAAGCTGAGTCGGTTGCCGTGTATACGCGCTCCGGTCAGCTGGTCGGCGATGACTCCCGCCATGCCACGACGTATAACCCGCCTTCGCGCTCGCAGGACAGTGTTGCGAGCGGTTATCGTCCCGGTGCCTATGACACGCCGTCGAGCTACGCCGAGAATACCCGCGCCCGTGCCGCCGCTGCACCCGCGCCTGCACCGAGCGATGCCTCGGCCTATGCGAGCAATATCATCAACGCCACGCCGCAGCTGCCGGCCTATGTCCTGCGCCCCGAGAGCTATGACGACGTGGAGACTGTGGTGCGCCGCGTTCGCACCAAGCAGCCTGTCGCACTGATTTTTGTGGGCGTACGCACCGAAGTTGCCAAGCGCGTCTTGGACTTCTCTTACGGCTTTGCCTGCGGTCTGGGTGCCACGGTCAAGGAGGTGGGCGACCGCGTGTTCATGGTGCTGCCCGCCGGTTGCGAGGTCAAAGATTCCGATCTCAAGAAGCTTCGTGCCGACGGCTACCTTAAGTAAAGACAAGACGAGGAGATTCCCATCAACATCTACACTATCGTCCAGCTGGTCAACACGCTGTTCAACTTCTATTCCACGCTCATTGTCGTCTACTGCTTTATGACGTGGATTCCCATGAAGCAGGGTGGTTTGCTTCAGGATATTGCTGCGGTGCTTGATAGCGTGTGCGGTCCGTGGCTCAACCTGTTCCGTCGTTTCATCCCGCCGATGGGCGGTATCGATTTTTCGCCGGTCGTTGCGATTATTGCGTTGCAGTTGGTGCAGAGGCTGGTTCTGCAGCTTCTTATAGGTATACTCGTGTAGAACTGTCTTAGTAACTTACGTCGGGCGTGTAGCGCCGAGGCGATGAAAAAGGAGACTTGTTATGGCTATTACCCCTGCAGACATCCAGGCTCAGACTTTCTCTGAGGCCAAGCGTGGCTACGATCCTGCCGAGGTCGACGTCTTCTTGGAGACGCTGTCCTCCGAGGTTGACGCTATGCTCGCTAAGATCGTCGACCTTAAGGGTCGTCTGACTGCTACCGAGCAGCAGCTTGCCGATGCGCAGGCTCAGCTTGCCCAGGCTCAGGATGCCACCGCCCAGGCCGTTCCTGCCGCTCCCGTGGCTGCTCCCGCCCCTGACTTCTCCGCTCAGGAGCGCCAGATTTCCGCTGCCCTGATCGCTGCCCAGCAGACCGCTGAGACCATCGTCAACGATGCCAACGAGAACGCTGAGCGTATCCGCAACGAGGCTGACGCCAAGGCCCGCGAGGTTATCCGCCAGGCTCTGACCGAGAAGCAGGCCGAGCTCGAGGAGATCGATCGTCTCAAGGCTTCCCGTGAGGAGTTCAAGGCAGAGTATCTCAAGCTCATCCAGCACTTCATGGACGATGCCCAGAATTCCTTCCCGGCCGATCTGATGGCTTCCACGCCGGTCGGTTCTGCCGCTTCTCCTGCAGTGACTGTTCCCGCCGAGCCGCTGCCCGTCGCTGACCCGGTTGTCCCCGTGGCCGATCCCTTCGCCCCGATCGACAACTTTGCTGCCGACGACCTGGACTAACATTCGGCCTACAATTTAGTGCCTAGAAAGGACCCGCAGCTTGCGGGTCCTTTTTTTATGACTGTGCCGGAGTGCGTAACATAAAAAACCGAGCCCTGCACATAATGGCGCAGAACTCGGCGAACGGGTGAGCGGTCAAGGGTAGGTTTTAAGGCATGTCCCAAAACCTACTTGAGGAGGAAGTCGGAGAGGGGAATGGTACGGGCCTCGCGATGCTCGGGATCGGCGATGTGGTCGGCAGGATATCCGCAGACGAGCATGTGATAGGGATAGACGCCCTCGGGCAGGTTGAACTGCTCCTGTGCCACCTCGGGCTTAAAATGGCATACCCAACACGTTCCCAGGCCCTGCTCGGTGGCCTCCATCATCATCTGATCGCACACTATGGACGTATCGATTTCACTGGAATTCATCTGGTCATACGGGCGCACCCAAGCGTCTTCGGTAACGCTACAAATAAGGAAGATGAGCGGAGCGCCAAAGATAGATCCATCACGAGCAAACCGAGGCTGACAAGCAGCTGCCTTCTCCAGAAGCTCAGGCGTATCCAACACCATCACACGGGTTGGATGGTTATTACAAGCAGAAGGAGCAATACGCCCAGCCTCAACAATGGCATCCACAACAGCTTGCTCAACAGAACGATCCTGAAATTCACGACAAGAATACCGACCCCGAGCCAGATCCAAATAAGACATACAAGCCCTCCAACAATTAAAAATCAAACAAACCCAAAGTAACCCAAAGAGTACCCAAAGCGGCAATCAGCCAATCGCTCATCGAATACCAAAGTAAAACCCCGAGCAATCAAGGGCCATCACAGCAAAGGCCCCACCACGCTCAACCCCTCAGCCAAAGTTCCCAATGGTGGTACGTAAGGGAGCGGGCCCGACCACTAATACCTTTTGAACGACTCTGCTT
>CABTZM010000058.1 GCA_902489295.1 uncultured Collinsella sp. | reverse complement strand
GCTCAGGTCCCGATGGGCGCCGAGGATAACTTCTGGGGTGTCATCGACCTGGTCACCATGACCGCTTGGGACTTCAAGGCCGATGAGAAGGGCATGACCTACCCCGAGCCGATGGACGAGATCCCGGCTGAGTTCGCCGACATCGCTGCCACCAAGCGCGAGGAGCTCCTCGACGCCGCTGCCAGCTTTGATGACGAGCTCATGGAGAAGATTCTCATGGAGGAGGACTTCACCGTCGAGGAGCTCAAGGCTGCTCTGCGCAAGGGTGTTCTGGCCAACGAGCTCAACCTCGTCTTCGTGGGCTCCGCCTACAAGAACAAGGGCGTCCAGGAACTGCTCGACGCTGTCGTCGACTACCTGCCCAGCCCGCTCGACGTCGAGTCCGTCACCGGTACCGATCCTGACACCGGCGAGGAGATCGAGCGTCATCCTTCCTTCGACGAGCCCTTCTCCGGCCTGGTCTTCAAGATCATGACCGACCCGTTCGTCGGTAAGCTCACCTATGTTCGCGTTTACTCCGGCCGCGCCGAGTCCGGCTCCTACGTGGTCAACGCTTCCAACGGTCAGCGCGAGCGTCTCGGCCGCATCCTCGAGATGAACGCCGCCGAGCGTATCGATCGTGACGACGCCTGTGCCGGCGACATCGTCGCTTGCGTCGGCTTCAAGAACTCCACCACCGGTGACACCCTGTGCGCCGAGGGCAAGGAGATCGTCCTCGAGAAGATCGAGTTCGCTAAGCCCGTTATCGACGTTGCCATCGAGCCCAAGACCAAGGCCGAGCAGGACAAGATGTCCCTGGCTCTGACCAAGCTCGCCGAGGAGGACCCGACCTTCACGGTGTCCACCAACCACGAGACCGGCCAGACCATCATCGCCGGCATGGGCGAGCTGCACCTCGAGATCATCGTCGACCGTCTGCTCCGCGAGTTCAAGGTTGACGCTAACGTCGGTAAGCCCCAGGTTGCCTACCGCGAGACCGCTGGTCACGACGTCGAGAAGGCTGAGGGCAAGTTCGTCCGTCAGTCCGGTGGTCGCGGTCAGTACGGCCACGCCGTCATCAAGCTCGAGAAGATGGAAGAGGGCTTCGGCTACGAGTTCGTCAACGCTATCGTCGGCGGCGTCGTGCCCAAGGAGTACATCCCGTCCATCGACAAGGGCATCCAGGAGGCCCTGAACACCGGTGTTATCGCCGGCTTCCCGGTCCTCGACGTTAAGGTCACCCTGTTCGACGGTTCTTACCACGAGGTCGACTCCTCCGAGGCCGCCTTCAAGATCGCCGGTTCTATGGCTATCAAGGACGCCCTCAAGAAGTCCGACCCGCAGCTGCTCGAGCCGATCATGGCTGTCGAGGTCGAGACCCCCGAGCAGTACATGGGCGACGTTATGGGCAACCTCTCCGGTCGCCGCGGCAAGATCGAGGGCATGGAGGATCGCAAGAACACCAAGCTCATCCGTGCCAAGGTGCCGCTGGGCGAGATGTTCGGTTACGCTACCGACCTTCGCTCCCAGACCCAGGGCCGTGCATCCTACACGATGCAGTTCGACTCTTATGAGCCCGCGCCCAAGTCCATCGTGGACGAGGTCATGAGCAAGAACGCCTAAGTTCGAGCTCCCTGTTACGTAATCCGCGAGAACATCTCTCGCACTCTTTGGAGGTTTAAGTTGGCTACCCAGAAGATCCGCATTCGCCTCAAGGGCTATGATCACGAGGTCGTCGATCAGTCCGCGAAGCTCATCGTCGAGACCGCTCAGAAGACCGGCGCTCGCGTTTCCGGTCCTGTCCCCCTGCCCACCGAGCGCAACCTGTACACGGTTATCCGCTCGCCGCACGTGAACAAGGACTCCCGTGAGCAGTTCGAGATGCGCACCCATAAGCGCCTCATCGACATCCTCGACCCCACCTCGGGCACCGTTGATTCGCTCATGCGTCTCGACCTCCCCGCTGGCGTCGACATCGACATCAAGCTCTAAGCGATATCGCTCATAGCTTAAAGAGCCCCGCTGCCATTATGGTAGCGGGGCTCTTTTGTTTTGAACGATGGTTTTGGACCGCCGAGTAAGGCTGCCGAGCGTATGGTTGTGGCGCCCTATTCGCTTACGGGACGCAGCGATGCCTCCTCAAAATGGAAGGAGCGCAAACCGTCTTCGGTTTCGATGCTCGCACGGCCAAAGTCATCCACGGTTTGAAAGATGCCGCGTGCCAGCTCGTCTCCTGCGGGAGAGCGGGCGATAACGCGTTCACCGATCCAGTTGAGTCGAGCGATGTATTCCTCTCGTACGGGTGTAAGCGGGCCGGCATCATCTGCCAGAGTACTGAGCTGCTCGGCCCAGGCGTCTACAGCGTCCATGACCGTGTGATAGACCTCGTCGAGAAGCGTATCGACCGAGGGAACGCTCTCGTTGAGGTCCGAGAGGCCAATCGCCGCCAGGCCACCATCGGGAACCTCTTGGGGCGTGTAGTTCACGTTGACGCCAATGCCGCAGATGGCGAAAGGCTTGCCCTCGTTGTCGCGTGCTGCCTCGACTAGAATGCCGCCGAGCTTGCGCCCACGCGCGACGAGATCGTTGGACCATTTGAGGCCAATTTCGTTAGCGAGACCTTGCTTTTCGAGCGCTTCGAGCACCGCTAGGCCGCTGACGGCAGCAAGACCAGAGTACTTTGCAGGATCAACGCATGGACGCAGGACAATCGAAAGCAATAGGTTGCCGGCGGTTGAATCCCACTTGTGGCCTCGCCGGCCGCGTCCTGCCGTTTGGGCTCGGGCGGCAAGTCCTGTGCCGTGCGGCGCACCCTGTTTTCCTGCTTCGAGCAGGTCATCGTTGGTCGATCCGGTTACATCGACCACCGTTAAACGAGCATCCATAACGGCTGCTACCTCCTTAACAGATAAGACAATCACGCCTTGGTGTCGAGCGATAGACACAATGTGAAGCCTTTGTCGCATTTGGACAATTTAATGTTAACACGTCAACAAAGCAAAGAATGCGCTATCCTCTCTTGGTCGATGTAAACACGTCAACAACTCAAAGGAGGTTAGTGATGGGTTTCACGGTACTGGGAACGGGCTCGGCACTTCCCGAGCGCAGCGTTTCCAACGACGAGCTGTCCGAGTTCCTCGACACCTCGGATGAGTGGATTTTTACCCGCACGGGTATTAAGAGCCGCCATGTCTGCACCAACGAGTCACTCGATGACCTTGCCGTTGCAGCAAGCGAGCGAGCGCTCCAGGCATCCGGAATCGATGCGGGCCAGCTTGATCTTATCGTCTGCTCGACGACGACGGGCGACCATCTCGTTCCCGCCGAAGCGTGCGCCGTTGCCGAGCGCCTGGGCGCAACGTGTCCTGCCTTCGACGTCTCGGCGGCCTGTGCCGGCTTTGTATTTGCGCTCGATGTCGCCGAGGGCTATATCGCCCGCGGCCGTGCCAAACGTGTGCTTGTCGTCGCCGCCGAGCAGATGACGCGTGCGCTCGATTGGACCGACCGTGCGACATGCGTGCTCTTTGGTGACGGCGCGGGCGCTGCGGTCATTGAGGCCGGGGGAGAGAATCCCCTTGCCGTTGAGCTTTCGACCGCCCCCGATGTCGAGACGCTGCGCGTACCGGGGCTGATCGGTATCTCGCCGTTCAAAGCTTCCGCGGACCGCGAGAGCGTACTTTCCATGAATGGCCGTCGCGTGTTCAAGTTTGGCGTCAATGCGATCTGCGACACGGTCAACAAGCTCGCGAGCGACGCGAGTATCGCGGTTGAGGACATCGACCATTTTGTATTCCATCAGGCCAACGAACGAATTTTGAGCCAGGCGGTCAAGCGCTTGGGTGTCCCGGACGACCGCGTGGTCCGCACGCTGCGCGAGACCGGCAACATCTCGAGCGCTTGCATTCCGCTTGCCCTCGACCGACTGGCAAGCTCCGGCGCGCTTTGTCCGGGCGACACGATCGCCTTGGTTGGATTTGGCGCCGGTCTGGATATAGGTGGCTACCTGCTTCGCTGGAAGTAGTTGCACATAGGACATAAAAACGCCCCCAGGGCACAAGCAAAGGAGAACTACCATGGCAGATCAGAAGACCTTCGAGCGCGTTTGCGACGTTATCCGCGAGACCGCCGGCCTTGACGATGTCGAGATGAAGCCCGAGTCTACGCTCGAGGAGATTGGCCTCGACAGTCTGGGCACCGTCGAGATCCTCGTCGCCGTCGAGGACGAGTTTGGCATTCAGCTCGATACCGAGGAGAATCCCAAGACGGTCGGCGAGTTTGTCGATACGGTCGAGGCGGCATTGGAGAAGTAGTAATGCTCAAGACTCCTCTCTGCGACCTGCTCGGCATCGAAAAGCCCGTATTCCAGGGCGGCATGGCCTGGATTGCCGATGCCTCGCTGGCATCCGCCGTGTCCGAGGCGGGCGGCTTAGGGATTATTGCGGCGATGAATGCCGATGCCAACTGGCTGCGCGACCAGATTCACGAGCTGCGCGCCAAGACGGATAAGCCCTTTGGCGTCAACGTGATGCTCATGAGCCCGTTTGTCGACGAGGTGGCACAGGTCGTGATCGACGAGCAGGTGCCTGTTGTCGTGACGGGTGCCGGCAATCCCACCAAGTACATGAAGGCTTGGAACGACGCGGGCATCAAGGTCATCCCCGTCGTGGCTTCGGTGGCGCTGGCACGTCTCGTGGCACGTCGCGGAGCTACCGCGGTGGTTGCCGAGGGCACCGAATCGGGCGGCCATATTGGCGAGACCTCGACGATGGCGCTCGTCCCGCAGGTTGTCGATGCGGTCGATATCCCCGTTGTGGCGGCAGGTGGCATTGCCGATGGCCGCGGCGTGGCGGCGGCCTTTATGCTCGGCGCCGTTGGCGTCCAGGTGGGCACGCGCTTTTTGGTTGCAAACGAGTGCACCGTATCCGAGCAGTACAAAGAGCTGGTGCTCAAGGCGGGCGACACGTCGACGCGTGCGACCGGTCGCTCGACGGGGCACCCGGTGCGTGCGCTCAAGAGCCCCTTCACCAACGCCTATGCCAAGAACGAGGCGGCGGGCGCAAGCCCCGAGGAACTCGGTGCCATGGGGACGGGCGCACTTCGCAAGGCCGCAAAGGACGGCAATTACGAAGAGGGCTCGTACTTGTGCGGCCAGATTGCCGGCATGGTCAACGAGCGCCAAAGCGCGCGAGAGATTGTTGACGATTTGGTCGAAGGCGCCGAGCGCGTCTTGAAGGGTGCGTCCGCATGGGTAGCGTAGCGTTTCTGTTTGCCGGCCAGGGTGCCCAGCATCCTGCGATGGGCGTCGACCTGATCGAGGCATCGCCGGCGGCTGCCGAGGTGTTCGCAATTGCCGATGAGGTGCGCCCGGGGACCAGCGAACAGTGTCGGAGTGCCTCGAAGGAGGAGCTGTCGCAGACCGAGAACACGCAGCCTTGCGTGTTTGCACACGACTTGGCCGTCGCCGTTGCCCTGCGCGAGCGCGGCGTGGTACCTGCCGCCTGTGCAGGATTCTCGCTGGGCGAGGTCGCCGCACTCACCTTTGCGGGGGCATTCGATACGCGAGCGGGTTTTGAGCTCGTGTGCGAGCGCGCGGCGCTGATGGCCGCGGTGGCCGAGCGTCATCCGGGCGGCATGCGTGCCGTTATCAAGCTCGATGCGGCGCAGGTCGAGGACCTGACGGCGCAAGCCGGCGAAGATTGCTGGCCGGTCAACTACAACAGCCCGCAGCAGACCGTTGTGGCCGGAGCGCCCGAGGCACTGCAGGCGCTCGACGTCCTGGTAAAAGAGGCCGGCGGCCGTGCCATGAAGGTCGCGGTGTCGGGTGCGTTCCATAGCCCCTATATGGCCGAGGCGACCTGTGGCCTTGCGGCATATATCGAGGATGGTCATGCGCCGTCCCCGTTGCTGATCCCGGTCGTGGCGAATATGACGGCCGCGTCCTATCCGGCGGACCCGCAGACAGCATCCGATGTGCTGGCCCAGCAGGTAAGCCATGCCGTGCGCTGGGTCGACACGCTGCATGCGCTGCAGGATCAAGGCATCGACACGTTTATCGAGGTTGGCCCCGGCAAAACGCTGTCGGGCCTGGTCAAGCGCACGTTGAACGACGTTTGCGTGTATTCGTGCGAGACGGCCGAGCAGGTTGCGGCCATCGCCGATGAGCTTGCCTAGCGAGCTCGGTTTCTACCCGAAAGGAATGACATGGGCAATGTATGCGATGGCGCGCTTGAGCGCGACGGTTCGCGCCGCGTGGCGCTGATCACGGGCGGCTCGCGCGGCATCGGTCGCGCTTGTGCCGTGGGCCTGGCGGAGGATGGCTACGATATCGCCGTCGTCTATGCCGGCAGCGTCGATGCGGCGCACGAGACGTGCGAAGCATGCGAGAAAGCTGGCGCCACGGCGCGCGCATATCAATGTGACGTGGCCGACCCCGATGCCGTCAATGCGTGCGTGGAGGCGGTTCTCAGCGACTTCGGTTCCATTTGGACGCTCGTCAACAACGCCGGCATCACCCGCGATGGCCTGCTTATGCGCATGGGCGACGACGCTTTCGATCGCGTGCTCGATGTCAATCTGAAGGGCACGTTCAACACGACGCGAGCGCTCACCAAGACCTTTATGCGCCAGCGCGGCGGTTGCGTCATCAACATGAGTTCGGTCGTGGGCCTGATGGGCAATGCCGGACAGGCCAACTACGCCGCCTCCAAAGCGGGCGTGATCGGTCTGACCAAGGCGGTGGCGCGCGAGCTTGCGCCTCGCGGCGTGAGGGTAAACGCGGTCGCCCCCGGGTTTGTCGAGACCGATATGACGGCAACGCTCTCGGATAAGGTGCGCACGGCGTGTGAGGAGCAGATTCCCCTTAAGCGTATGGCGCGTCCCGAGGAAGTTGCCGGCGTGGTGCGCTTTTTGGCAAGCGATGCGGCGGCCTACATTACGGGCGAGGTCGTGCGCGTCGACGGCGGAATGGCGATGTAGAAATCAAAGCCGGCACATACATCGGCTTGGATGAGGAGACCATGATGGAACAGAGAGTTGCAATCACCGGCATCGGTGCCGTATCGCCGCTCGGCAATACCGCGCTTGCCACCTGGGCAGCCATGTGCGCCGGTACGTGTGGTATCGGCCCGATCACGCACTTCGATACGGATGCGTTTGCCGTCAAGGTGGCGGCCGAGGTCAAGGGCTTTGACGGTACCGAGTACTTTGGCAAGCGTGACGCCAAGCATCTCGACCCCTGCGTTCAGTTTGCGATGGCGGCTTCGGACGAGGCCATGCACGATGCGGGGCTCGATGCCGAAGGCGCGATCGACCACGAGCGCCTGGGCGTATACGTGGGATCGGGCGTGGGCGGCATGACGACGCTCGTCGACAACGTCCATACGATTGCCGCTCGCGGACCCCGCCGTGCGTCGCCGTACATGATCGCGATGATGATTCCCAATATGGCTTCGGGCAATATCGCAATCCGTCACAAGGCAAAGGGACCGACCCTGCCCGTCGTGACCGCGTGCGCGACCTCGGCCCATGCGGTGGGCGAGGCGTTCCGCGCCATCAAGCACGGCTATGCCGACGCGATCCTTGCGGGCGGTGCCGAGGCGGCTATCATTCCCGATGCCGTTGCGGGCTTTACGTCCTGCCGCGCGCTCACCACCAACCCCGATCCGCAGACGGCGTGCCGCCCGTTCGATGCGAACCGCGACGGCTTTGTGATGGGCGAGGGTGCCTGCGTGCTCGTGCTCGAGAGCATGGAGCATGCGCAGGCTCGCGGGGCACATATTTATGCCGAGGTCGTGGGTTACGGCAACACCGACGATGCCTACCACATCACGAGTCCCGATCCCGAGGCGACCGGCATTGCCCGCGCGATTTCGCAGGCCGTGGCCGAGGGCGACGTCAAACCGTCCGAGGGCCTCTACATCAACGCCCACGGCACGTCGACCAAGCTCAACGATTCGTCCGAGACGGCGGGTATCAAGCGAGCGCTTGGCGAGGATGCGGCGTACGCCGCGCATGTCTCGTCGACCAAGTCGATGACGGGGCACATGATCGGTGCCACGGGTGCCATCGAGGTCATGGCGTGTGCCATGGCGCTCGAGCAGGGCGTGGTGCCGCCGACCATTAACTACAGCACGCCAGATCCCGCGTGCGATCTCGACTACACGCCCAATCGCGCGGTTCGCGCCGACCTTACTTGGGCGCTTTCGACCAATCTGGGCTTTGGCGGCCACAACGCCGCCATCGCGCTGCGCAAATATACAAGGAGCTAGAGCATGGATTCCAAAAGACTTGCCGAGATAGCCGATGTTATGGAGGACCGCGGCCTCACGCGCGTGCGTGTTGAGGAGCCCGATGGCACCGCGGTCGAACTTGAGCGCGCGAGTGCCGCGCAGCCGGTTGCCGTGCCCATGCCCATGCCGAGCGCTATGGCTGCTCCGGTTGCGGCGCCCGTAGCTGCGCCTGCCGCGCCGGAACCTGCCGCGCAAGCGCCCGCTGCCGCACCGGATCCCAAGGGCGCCGAGGTCACGGCTCCCATGGTGGGCGTCTTCTATGCTGCTCCGGCGCCGGGCGACGAGCCGTTCGTGCGCGTGGGCTCCAAGGTCAAGGCCGGCGAGACCCTCTGCATCATCGAGGCCATGAAAGTCCTCAACGAGGTGACGGCAGAGGCGGACGGCGAGGTGCTCGAGATCTGCGTGGCCGACGGCGACCTCGTGGAGTTCGGTAGCTGCCTCATGAGGATCGGGTAGGTGACATCCATGAATAAAGAAGAGCTCAAGGAGCTGTTGCCGCATCGCGAGCCGATGCTTTTGCTCGACGAGGCCGAGCTGGTGGGCGACGAGGCCCACGGCAAGATCACGATTACGGGCGACGAGTACTTTTTGCAGGGGCATTTTCCGGGAAACCCGGTCGTGCCCGGCGTGATTCAGTGCGAGATGCTCGCCCAAAACTGCTGCGTGCTGCTGATGGGCGACGAAGATGCGCGCGGCGCGACGCCGTTCTATACGAGCCTCGATAAGGTGCGCTTTAAGCGTCCGGTGCGCCCGGGCGACACGGTGGACCTGGTGTGCTCCATCACGCGTGCGCGCGGGCCGTTCCGCTTTGCGACGGGCACCGCGAGCGTCAACGGTGAGGTCTGCTGCCGCGCCGATATGTCTTTTGCACTCGTGCACGAAAGTTAAGGAAGGCTTCATGTTCGACAAAGTGCTCATCGCCAATCGCGGCGAGGTCGCGGTCCGTGTTATCCGCGCGTGCCGCGATATGGGCATCAAGACCGTTGCCGTCTACTCCACGGCCGATGCGGACGCGCTGCACGTGCAACTTGCCGACGAGGTGTATTGCATCGGCGGCCCGCGTCTTGCCGAGAGCTACCTCAACGACGATGCCGTGCTCACCTGTGCCGTCAAGTCGGGGGCTAAGGCAATCCATCCCGGGTATGGCTTCTTTTCCGAGAAGGCGAGCTTCGCGCGAGACTGCGACAAGTATGGCTTGGCGTTTGTCGGTCCTTCGGCCAAGGTGATCGACCGTATGGGCGACAAGGACGCCGCGCGCCGAACGGCTGCCGCCGCGGGCGTGCCTGTTGTGCCGGGCTGCGATTTGCTCAAAAGCCCCGAGGAGGCGACGGCCGAGGCCGAGCGCATCGGCTGCCCGGTGCTCATCAAGGCTCGCGCGGGCGGCGGCGGTCGCGGCATTCGCAAGGTCGAGCGCGTGGAAGATGCGGCCAAGGCCTTTATCGAGGCACGTGCCGAGGGCGAGGCCGTTTTTGGCGACGGCGAGTGCTATATGGAAAAGTTCGTCGCGCCGGCGCACCATGTCGAGGTGCAGATTATGGCCGATAAACAGGGCCATGTCTTTTCGCTCGGCGAGCGCGAGTGCTCGGTGCAGCGCCGCAACCAAAAGCTGATCGAGGAGAGCCCCGCGCCGTGCCTCGACGGGCATGACGACATTCGCGCCCGTATGCACAAAGCCGCGCGCGACCTGGCCCGTGCCGTTGGCTACGAGGGCGCCGGCACCATAGAATTCCTGTACTCGGACGACGGCAATTTCTACTTTATGGAAATGAACACGCGCCTGCAGGTGGAGCATCCGGTCACGGAGTTTGTGACCGATACCGACCTGGTCAAGTGGCAACTGCGTGTGGCCGCCGGCCAGCCCCTGCCCTTTGAGCAGGAGGACGTGCCGGTTCGCAACCATGCCATGGAGTGCCGCATCAATGCCGAGACGCCGGACTTCCTTCCATCGTGCGGAACGGTCACCACGCTGCGTGTGCCCGGCGGTCCGCGTGTGCGCTGGGACTCGGCCATGTTTACCGGTGCCGTTGTTCCGCCGTACTACGACTCCATGCTCGGCAAGCTCATCGTGTGCGCGCCCACGCGCGACGGTGCCATTCGCAAAATGCGCTCGGCCTTAGGCGAGCTCGTGATCGAGGGCGTGAGCGAGAACAGCGAGCTTCAACTCGATGTGCTGGCAAACGACGAATTCTTGTCGGGCATGTACCACACCGATCTGATGGGGCATCTCTATGCTGATGAATAGAAAAGCGAAGACGGTCAATGTCCTTGAGGGGCCGATAACCGAGTCGTGCGCCGAGTTCCCCGCGCGCCACGTGTTTATCAAGT
>CABTZM010000057.1 GCA_902489295.1 uncultured Collinsella sp. | reverse complement strand
GAAGGCCACATTAAGTGGCCTTCTTTGCGTGCGGAACTCACGATGGACCTTATATGCCTCCGCCTGGACAGACGCCCTGATGTTGGGGCGTGGCTTGTCTTGGGTGTATCGCCGAACATATATAAGTTGAAGGCCACGTTATGTGGCCTTCTTTGTTTGCGGAAAGTGTGTCCCGGAATTCTTGTCTGGAATGGGACGCAGTTTCCGCTTGGGACCCGATTGGGAAAGTGTGTCCCACTATTCAGCCGGATTCCGGGATGTATTTTCCGGTTGAGGCTCGTTGGGAAAGTGCGTCCCACTTTGGGGGCTGATTCTGGGACGTGGTTTCCGGTTGGCTCTCGTCGGGAAAGTTCATCCCATTTCTCGGCCTAATTATGGGACGCAGTTTCCCGTTGAGGACCCTTTGGGAAAGTGCGTCCCGGTCTGGGCGCTCAAACTGGGATGTATTTTCCGGTTGAGGGTCTGTTGGGAAAGTGCGTCCCACTTTGGGGGCTGATTCTGGGATGCGGTTTCCGGTTGCCGAGTCTTTGCTCGATAGAAAACCCGGGTAGCCTGGTGGTTGGCTACCCGGGTTTTTGGTTTGCCGTTGCCCCCTGCTGATGGCTAGTGGTTCTTGCGGCGTTTAGCCAACATGACGAGGGCTATTGCCACTAGGATGATGCCTGCTGCTGCTGCGGTGGCGACTAGGGCGAATGTTTGGTCGCCGGTGTTTGCGAGGTTCTTCGCTGTGGTCGTAGTCTTGACCTTGGTGTCGGTCTTAGCTCCGTTGTCGGACTTGGGCTTGTCCGGGTTCGTCGGGGTCTCAGGAGTCTCGGGGTCCTTTGAGCCTTCGGAATCGGTTGGGCCGGCGGTGTTTACCAGCGTATGGTCCAGGAACTTCTTGGCGCCCGCACTTGCCTGTGAGAACAGGCGGCGCGTGCGGATCGGGGTGGCGTTCACCGTTGTGGGCGCCGTCTCCTCGGCCTCGATATTCACGAGCGTCGTGCCGGTGTCGAGGCCCACGTCGTTGTATCCCACGTGGCAGTAATACTGCGCACCGTCATCGTCTGCGGTCAGGTCAATCTCGAGCTTTGAGGCCGTTCCAGCCGCGAGGTTTCCATCGGCACCCACGAGCTTAAACTCTGTCTCGCCGCGGCCCTTGCGGTACCACATATAGGTCGGTGCCAGCCCTGTTTCGCTATCGTCGGCACCGAGTTGCTTCACATGGCCAATCGCCGAGAGCGTCAGGTAGCTTCCCGCCGTGCGCTCAACCGAAGAGTCGTATCCAAGATCCGACCCCTCCGCAGCATCCGCCGCAGGTCCGCTCACGGTCATCGTCATGCCATCGGGCATGGTCTTGACCGTGATGATTGCCGAGCGAATACCTGTTTCGGTCGTGGATCCATTCTTAACGGCGGCGATGGCGAATCGATACTCCGTATTGGGCTGCAGCCCATCCCACTTGAGCGAGGTCTGCGTGTTGTCGGCAATCTTCCAGCTATTGACGACCGCATCCGCCGCATTGCTCTGCAGCATGCCCACGCCGTAGCTAAAGCCACTCTTCTTTGCGAGCACATCATCCCAGCTAAACGCAACGCTGGTCGAATCAACGGCGTTTGCCGTAAAGCCCGTTACAGCCGGCGCTTCGGGCATCTCGACATCCTTGACGTCATAGCCAACAATCCAGAACTGGTCGGTGTCCTTGGTACCGAGCTTGTCGCCCGAGTCTGCCTCGAACTTGTCGACATCCACCGCGTTGACGCCCAGACGCCACACAAAACCGTACTTGCCCTGCGCGGCCTCGGGCAGGTTGTCGACGGTGCCGCCGTATTCGGTCGATTCACTCGAGGAGCTACCCGTAGTAAAGCCGGCGTTGGCACCAAAGCACAGGCCGCCAAACAACTCGTGCTTTGCGAGCTTCGCGCCCATGACAACGCTGCCGTTCAGCGTCAAGCCGAGCTCGAGCTCCTGCTCCTTGCCCTCCTCGACTTCGATGGTCTGCTCAATGCTCGCCCCCGACTGCGCGGCGGCGCCGTTAAACCCATCGTGCGTGTAGGCGCGCGTTACGCCAGGCTTGCCCAGGCCAAAGGAATCCCCAACGGGAGTCTCGCCGTTGAGCGTCGTTTGATAGGTTCCGGGTTCTCCCGACCGGTTGGTCAAAAAGTAGCTGAGCGGCGTCATATTGTGCTGTTTGGCAATGCGGTCATAGGCCTCGACATTAACGACCGAGGTCTGCGCGCCGAGCGACACGGGCGCCGCCATCACGCCCTTGCCACCAGTTTCCTCATTTTCGATCTCATACTCGTAATAGACCATCGGAATCGTGTAGAGCACGGCCTTGTCACCCTCGCCGGCATGCGACTCATAGCTTACGCTTGCGCTGACCGTGCGCTCGCTCCGGTAGTCATAGCATCCCTCGGCGGCAAAATCGACTGAAGCATTCATCGCGACCAGGGGCGGACCGGTCTGCACCTCGACGGCAACGCCCAACTCGGCGCCAATGGTATAGCCCTGGGATGTCCCCGTGCCCTTTTCCTCTCCGTATGACGTGCCGCCCAACACCAGATAGCCGTATGCCTGCTCCAGATCCTCAACATAGGGCGCATCCTGCAGCACGGCAAGCACGCGCGGGTTGGTATAGACCTTGTAGCGGTCTTTGTACGTGATCTTGACGCTGTCGTTGTCGACATCGGGCAGCGCGAGCGAGATAAATGTGCCATAGGTAGTGCCGCGACGGTTGCTCTCGCTAATCACCTGCTCCTCGCCGCGGCGCACCTTTCCGTTCTCGTCGAGCGAAAAATGCGAGGCGGTCATCCAATAGTAGTCATCGTCCTTGCGCAGGTCCTCGTCGCGGTGCTTGCCCACCACGGCGATAAAGCTCTCGTTATAGCGGTCCGAACCCGAGACGCTGCCCGCCTTAACGTCGCTGATCCACACCTGCTCGATACCCTTGTGGTCATGCTTGTTGCTACTGTTGTATTGCTGGCCGCTCATGCTCATGGTTCCGACCATGGAACCCAAGCCCTGGGCCCCGCTCTGCGCCGTGTTGCAGGCAAAGTCGCGGAACACATCGCCGCCCACGAGCACCTCGTCGACCGCCGGCTGCTCGGACAGACCGTCAAGGTTGGCAGTGGCAAGGGCAATAGGTGCCAAGGTGCACGGATAGCGCTTATCCTGAGCACTATCCTTCCATGCGCTGTTGGGCACATGCATCAGTCCATAGGAGGCGAGGAGCCCGTCTCTGTATTCCTTGCAATCGGAAAGTTTGAACTCGCCAGACTCCGAGTCAAAATACGCGTAGCGGTACAGCGCGCCGTACAGCCCCTTGCTGCCGTCAGAAGCGCCGTAATCAAAAGCGCTGCGTTGCCAGTCATAGCCCGCAAGAATAAGGCCCGTGACGGTTTCACCCGTCTTCTTTCCTTCTTCATCGTAGGCGGCAAACGTGCCGAACGTCGCATTCGCAGCGACCATGGTCTTGCCGTTCGAGGAGAGGGAGATTGCGCCCGCGTCACCCAGAGCATCGACATGGACGAGTGCACCCTTGGATGCATCCCACGAGAACAGCTCGCAATGCGTTGACTTGGCGATATTCTTTTTGCCGTAGGGTGCCGAGACCACGATGGCGAGGTCATCGCAAAAATCGCGGTCGAGGTCTCCGGCAGCCAGCGAAACGACAGGAGCTGACTGCAGCTGCGTCCAAGAGTCGTTCCCGCCCTCGTTGTGCGTGGTGTAGTCCGCGGCGTTACCGGCGTCGATTTTGACGACACTCTGCCTCCAGCTGCCGCCCTCCAGGTCGTACATATCGACTACAGCCTTACGCACGCCGCTCTCGTCGACATAGCAGCCCGCATAGACAAAAAGCTCGTCCACGCCGTCACCATCGACATCGCCCGCCTCGACATCAAAGACGGCATCGTGCTCTTGCAGGTAGCCGGCGTTCAGATACTTAAAACGGCCTCCGTCCATCATATTGGTGTTGACCGTCACCGGCAGGCGCGTATCAAGGCTGCGCGTGCGCCCGTTGCTAAACGAATAGAGGACCAGCTCAACCTTTCCGGCGTACGACTTGCCGTCGATCGTCGTGGACGAGCTGTCACCATAGGCGCGAAGCTCGGCAACGCGGCTCTTTTTGCCCGTGGTGGCATCGCTGCAGAACTCAACGCTTGTGGCGTGAATGCCCGAGAAACCGTTATTGTCGTTGGCGAGCACTGTTGAGGACCCATTGTTACTTAGGTACGACCAGTCGCCGCCGCCGTAATCGCTGTGCTTGTAGAGGTCGCTGTTCGTATCGAAATTGTTGACGTTTTGCCAGAACTTTGCGGCGCCCCACACACTTCCATAGCCATCGGTGAGTTTGCTGCTGCCGCCAATATCGCCGCGCTCGACGTTCTCGAGCTTGTCGCGCAGAGTGTAGCGATTGCCATGGCTGCCGTTAGCTGCCATATAGACCTCGCTGCGCGTGGCAAACGTCGTGGGGGTATCGGTGGAATAGGGGCCAACGGTATCGGCCGGAATGTCCTCGCTCGTGCCCAGGCCCAGATCGCTATAGTCCTGCTCGGTCATATCGGTGATTGCGGGCGTGTCTGCCGCCTGGGCAACCTGGGGCGTGGCCATAAAACAGGCGACACTCGTTGCAATCAACGCAGCAAGCACCGCCGTCCCGGCAAGCGGGATTTTCGACAACCGACGAATGTGGGGGTGTGGAACGTACATGGGGGCCTCGCTTTACTCAAGTGAAGTGGACTCATTTTTGCAAATGATACGTCCGACGCCCGATATCACGTGTCTCATTTTCGCCAACGGCGTGTCTCATTTTTGAGAATCCGAGATGCCGCGGAAATCTTATCCCAGCTCAAAGGCCATTTCTGGGATGTATTTTCCGTCGAGTGTCTCATCGGGAGACTGCATCCCATTTCAAGCGTCGATTCTGGGACGCACTTTCCCCTTAGACCCTCAACCGGAAACCGCATCCCACTTTGAGCGCAAATTCCGGGACGCATTTTCCGAAAGCCTGCCCATCCGGAAAGCCCGTCCCACTTTGGACGCATCCGGGCACGGAACCATCGACCTATCAGGCCTTCCATCAATAAAGAGGCGCCCTCCCGGACGACGGGGCACGAAGTTCATCGCGAGTTCCGCACGCAAAGAAGGCCACTTAATGTGGCCTTCGTCTTGCGCAGGACTGTAGAGCAGGGAACTTCGTGCCCCGACGCCCGGGAGGACGTTACATTTAGAAAGATGGACCGACCGCCGTCAGCGATGGGAGTTACTCCCCCAGCACGGCCTTCTTGGCGGCGGCAGACATGTCCTCGAGGTCTTCCTTGGTGGGGTGATCCTTTGCGGCAACCCAGTTGTCGAGCAGCATCTTAAAGCGGGCGTTGTCGGGATCTTGCTCGAGCATGGCCTCGTAGCGCTGCTTGACCGCGGGACCCATCTTGCCCTGGCACATCGCCCAGCCCACAAGCTCGGCATCCTCTGCCAAATTGAACGACACGCGGTCGATAATCTGCTGGTAATAGCTCTGGTCGGCACCAAAGCCGCAGGTACCAAACAGGAAGACGCGCTTGCCGTGCAAGGCAGAGAGCAACGCCGCGACCGAAGGCGTGCACGAGCCCTTGTCGCACCAAAAACCGACGAGCACCGTGTCGGCCGCGCAGGCGCCCTGCGCCTCGAGCGCAACCTGCTCTGCATCCGCATCGTCGCTCAACGCCGCGGCATGGACAAACTCAACGCCCGCAGCCTGCAGAGCGCGCTTGATCGCGCCCGAAACCATCCTGGTATTACCGCTCTTGCTGTTAACCACCAAAGAGCACGTCATAGTCACGTTGCCTCGTTTCCCCCAAAACTAAAGCCACTAATGCAATTTATTAGATGAATATCTTAGTACTAACGACGCGGATGTAAACCATCTGCCGCCAATCGGCAGCTCTCACTGGGCGAATTGGCTGCGGTAGAGCTCGGCGTAGAAGCCGCCTGCCGCCAACAGCTCGTCGTGTGTGCCGCGCTCGATAATCTCGCCGTCGCGCATTACCAGGATGCAGTCGGCGTTACGGATCGTCGACAGGCGGTGCGCCACGACAAAGCTCGTGCGGCCGGCCATGAGCTCGTCGAATGCCGCCTGCACCTGCAGCTCGGTTCGCGTATCGATGCTCGACGTGGCCTCGTCCAGCAGCAGAATCGCCGGGTCGGTGAGCATGACGCGCGCGATGCACAGCAGCTGCTTTTGGCCCTGGCTAAACGTGCCGCCGTCCTCGCCGATCACCGTGTCGTAGCCCTGGGGCAGCTGCACGATAAACTTGTGCGCATGCGCGCGCTTGGCCGCCTCGATAATCTGCTCGCACGTGGCGTCGGGGCAACCGTAGGCGATATTCTGGGCCACCGTGCCCTCGAACAGCCAGGTGTCCTGCAGCACCATGCCAAAGGCACGGCGCAGGCTCTCACGCGTGTAGTCACGCGAGGAATGCCCGTCGACCACGATGCGCCCGGCATCGATATCGTAAAAACGCAGCAGCAGGTTAATGAGCGTCGTCTTGCCACAGCCCGTGGGGCCGACGAGGGCAAACCGCATGCCGGGTTTGGCATCGATGCAGATGTCCTGCAGCAGTTTGCGATCGGGCACATAGCTAAAGTCCACATGCTCAAAGGCGACCTCGCCCTTCGGGGCCGTGAGCTCAATGGCGTCCGCCGCATCGGGCTCCTGCTCGCGCGCATCGAGCAGCGCAAACATACGGCGCGCCGAGGCATAGGCCGTCTGGATCTGCGTAATAACGTTGGTGACCTCGTTGAACGGCTTGGTGTACTGGTTGGCGTAGGACAGGAAGATCTGCACACCGCCCACCGTGAGCGCCGCGGGCACGCCCGTGATAACGCCCACGCAGCCGATCACGGCGACCACGGCGTAGATGATGTTGTTGATAAAGCGCGTGCCGGGGTTAGAGAGCGAACCCATAAACTGCGCGCGCTCGCCCGCCGTATAGAGCTCGGCGTTGAGGGCATCGAAGCGCTGCTGCGCATTTGGGCCATAGGCGAAAGCGTCCACGAGCTTTTGCTCGCCCACATACTCCTCGATATGGCCGCCGAGCTGACCCTGAATGCGCTGCTGAGCCGTAAAGCTCTTGTTGGAGAGCTTGGCGATGGCGCCGGCCGCAAAGATGGAAAGCGGCGTGACGATCACCACCACGAGCGTCATGGTCAGGTTGATGGAGAGCATAAACGCGAGCGTACCCACGATGGTGATGACGCCGGTAAAGAGCTGCGTGAAGCCCTGCAGCAGGCCGTCGCCAACCTGGTCGACGTCGTTGACCACGCGGCTCATAAGGTCGCCGTGGGCATGGCTGTCGATAAAGCTGAGCGGCATGCGGCTGAGCTTGTCGCTCGCCTCCACGCGCATGTCGCGCACCGTTTCGTAGGACAGGCGGTTGACGCAGTAGCCCTGCAGCCACTGGAAGGCCGCAGCACCCATCACGACAATCGCGAGTTTGGTAACGAGCGGCAGCAGCGCATCGAAGTCCACCTGCCCGGTGGCGACGATCAGGTCGATGCCCTCACCAATGAGGATGGGCGTGTAGAGCTGCAGGATCACCGAGATAGCGGCGCTCACAAACGACGCCGCAAACGAAATGCGATGCGGCCGCACGTAGCCCATCAGGCGGCGGGTCACCGCGCCCACGGGATAGCGCTCGGGATCGCCGGGCTGGCGCGGGCCGTCGCCCAGGTCGTTAAGGTTATCGTTGCCGGACACATTGGCCGTCATCGTGGCGACCGAGCCGGAAGAAGTATACGGATTCATCTAGCAGACCTCCTTTGCGCAGACGGATGCGGGAGCGGAGTCCGAAGCGGGCGTCGCACTCCCCTGCTGGCCCTCGAGCTCCTCGCGACGAAGTTGCGACTGGCAAATCTCGCGGTAGAGCTGGCAGCTTGCGTACAACTCGTCATGTGTACCCAGGCCCGCAACCGAGCCGTGGTCGAGCACGCAGATCATGTCGGCATCGCGCACGGTCGAGACGCGCTGGCTCACGATGACCGTGGTCAGCGGCAGCCCGCCCTCGGCGGCGCCGCGCACGCTGCGCTCGCGGATGGCGTGGCGAAGGGCCGCGTCGGTCTTAAAGTCGAGTGCCGAGGCGGAGTCGTCCATGATCAGAATCTGAGGCGAGCCCACCAGAGCGCGCGCGATGGTCAGGCGCTGACGCTGACCGCCGCTAAAGTTCTTGCCGCCCGCCTCGACCGGGGCATCCAAACCCTGCGGCTTGTTGCGCACGAACTCGCTGGCCTGCGCTATGTCGAGCGCCGCCCACAGATCCTCGTCGGTCGCGGACTCGTCGCGCCAGGTCAGATTGCTGCGAATCGTGCCACTCACGAGCGACGCGCGCTGCGGAACGGTCGCGACCACATGGCGCAGCTGGTCGAGCGGCCAAGAGCGCACGTCGGCACCCATCACGTTCACGCTGCCGACACCCGCATCGTACAGGCGCGGGATGAGCGAGACGAGCGTCGACTTACCGCTGCCCGTACCGCCGATAATGCCGAGCGTTTTGCCCAGCGGCAGCTCCAGGGTCACGTCGTTGACGGCGTTGGCCGCGCCCGCGCCAAAGGAGAAGCTCGCATGGCTCAAGCTCAGCGCGGGGACCTGAGTGGCATCGTCCGCCGCGCTCGGCTCGGGCAGGGCAACCGGCTCGTTGCCCTCGTCGGTGATGCTCGGCACGCAATTGAGCACCTCGTTGATACGCGACGCACTGGCGCTCGCCTTGGTAAAGACCACGACCAGGTTGGCAACGTACACGATGGAGGTGAGGGTCTGCGTCATGTAGTTCACAAAGGCCATGACCTGGCCCTGCGTGAGCTCGCCCACGTTGACCTGGATGCCGCCCACCCACAAGATGGCGCACACGCCCAGGTTCATCACCAAAAACGTGACGGGGTTGAGGATCGACGACAGTTTGCCCACCGCGATGGCGACATGCGCCTGATCGTCAGCCGCCTGGGCAAAACGCTCGCGCTCGTGATCTTCGCGCACGAAGGCGCGGACCACGCGGGCACCAGAAAGCCCCTCGCGGCAGATAAGCGCGATGCGGTCGAGCTTTGCCTGCAGCTGCTTGTAGTACGGGATGCAGCGCGCCATGACAAACCAAAACACCAGGCCGATGGCGGGCGTGCAGATTAAAAAGATGATGCCAAGCTTAAGGTCGATGGCGAGAGCCGCGACCATGGAGCCCACCGCCAGGAAGGGCCAGCGGATGAGCATGCGCACGCCCAGCGCCACGGCCAGCTGCACCTGGTTGACGTCGTTGGTGATGCGCGTGATGAGCGACGGCGTGCCAAAGCGATCGAGCTCGGCATAGCTCAGCTTGTTGATGTGCTCATAGAGTGCGCCGCGAATATCGGTGCCCATGCCCTGCGAGGTCAGCGCCGCCATCTTTTGGCAAACGAGCGTAAACGAGATGCCGATCACAGCCATGGCGCCAAGCAGCATACCGTAGTGGACGACGGCGTTGACGTCGTGCGCGCCGATGCCCTTGTCGATCATCTGCGCAATCACGAGCGGCGTCAGCAGGTCAAAGATCACTTCGATCAGCTTGCACGCAGGACCAATCACCATATACCGGCGAAACTTACCGCCAAAACGCCTGAGCAGCTCAATCATAAAAGGCGCTCCCTATCATCATTCACACTCAATTCGAACCATGATAGTACTGCCGCCCCAGAGCATGCGTAAACAACTCAACATTTCTAACGGGGCTCGTTTCCAGAGAGACAAACGCTCATGCCCAGCCAGCGGCGGGTCGACCGCTTGGTATACTTACGTTAGTGCTACCAAGTGAGTCGCCAACCCTTGAAATGAGGTGCCGAGATGAACGACATTCTCGCAAGAAGAGCAAGACGAGCAACCATGGGCATCGCCCTTTCCGTGGCGCTTGCCGCGGGAATCGCCCCCGCAACGGCAATCGCGGCAGAAACCAGCTCCCCTGTCGATGCAGTTGTCCTGCAGACGGCGGCCTCGAGCGAAACCGCGGCCACCGAAAAAGAAAAAGCGTATGCAGCCATGCAGGAAGCGCTCAAAAACCTCGAAGCCACAAAAGAGGCCGCAAGCCCCGAGAAAATTGCGCGCTTTAATAATGACATTGCCCGTTTTCAAGAGTTCCGCGAAAAGATGGTGGCGCAAGCCGCCGAATTGAGGGAATCCCTTCCCACCATGCAAGCGGACATCGATGCAGCCCAAGCCAAATACGACGAGGCCGGCAACCGGGTAAGTGAGCTCCAGGCAAAATTAGACAACAAACTTGAGGTGCTTAAGGCACTCGAAGCACTCGGCGACGAGGAGCTTGTCAAAACTGTTAAACAGCAAATAAGGCAGTTGCAAAATGAGATCGTAGGGGCAAAAGCGTATGTAGATCATTGTGAAACGGAGCTTGACGAGCTCCGGCTCCGCCTCAGAAGTCAGGAAAAACGAGTTAATGACTGTGAACGTGCTGCAGAGAACTATAAAGCCCGTATCGACCAGTTCATAGCCTGGCGAGATGCGCTCCTCGACAATTTGGAAAAAGCGCAAGCGGCCTATGACGACGCCTGCAAGGCATACGAAGAGGCGAAAGCCGCGGCAGACAAGGCCACCTCGCCCGAGATAACG
>CABTZM010000056.1 GCA_902489295.1 uncultured Collinsella sp. | reverse complement strand
TGCTCAAACTGTGGTGCGTAGAGCTCGGTTATGTCGGTCGCTGCCCGCCGTATTTGCAAAAGCGTCCCTTTCCTTTGCAGAAACGTCCACGCCTGGCTTGATTGTGAGCCATGGCTAACACGTCAATGATAAGTTGATTACGGTTAACTCTCAAGCCGTTAGAAAGGAATCTCATGGCAAAGGGATCAAAAAAGGAAGGTGGCGGTATCGGCGAGCTGCTCGCGTATGCCGGTGACCGCAAATACCTAACGTATTTGGGCATGGCGCTCTCGGCGCTCTCGCAGCTGCTGAGCTTTGGCCCGTACGTGTGCATTTGGCTTGTCGCGCGCGATTTGATCGCCGTGGCACCTAACTGGAGCGGAGCCACCGATATCGCGATGTATGGCTGGTGGGCCGTGGGTTTTGCCCTGGCAAGCATCGTAGCTTATTTCGTGGGGCTCATGTGCACGCACCTGTCTGCGTTTCGCTGCGCGTCCAATATCCGCAAGACTACGAGCGAGCATCTGCTTAAGCTGCCGCTCGGCTACTTTGACACGCACGCCACCGGTGAGCTGCGCCGTATCGTAGACGGCTGTGCCGCCTCCACCGAGACGCTGCTCGCGCACATGCTGCCCGATATCGCCGGTGCCACCGCCATGGTCGTGGGCCTGCTCGTGCTGCTATTTGCCCTCGATTGGCGTTTGGGCGCGGCATGCTTAATCTCGGTCGTCGTTTCGTTTTGCGCCATGGCCACCATGATGAGCGGCAAGGGCGCCGAGTTTATGAAGGCTTACATGGGCGCGCTGGTCAAGATGAACAAGACCGGTACCGAATACGTACGCGGCATCCCCGTGGTCAAGGTGTTTCAGCAGACGGTCTACTCCTTTAAGGCGTTCCACGATGCGATCGCCGAATACGCCGATATGGCGCAAAACTATGCGGGTACGTTTTGCCGGGGTCCGCAGGTGCTCAACCTTACTGCGCTCAACGGCCTTGTGGCATTTCTTTTGCCTGTGGCGCTGCTGCTGGCGCCGGGCGAGACGGACTTCGCGCACTTTATGGTCAATTTTACGTTTTACGCGATCTTTTCGGCCGTGGTGCCGACGGCCATGACCAAGCTTATGTTTGTGGGCGAGGCCTCTCAGATGAGTGCCGATTCGCTGGCGCGCATCCGAAGCGTTATGGATTCCAAGCAGCTCTCCGTGCCTGCCCAGCCCAAGCACCCTGCTGGCAGCGATGTACGCTTTGAGGACGTGAGCTTCACGTACGAGGGTGCCGAAGCACCTGCCGTCAGCCACGTAACCTTTAACGTTCCCGCAGGCAGTACCCTTGCGCTGGTGGGTCCCTCGGGCGGCGGTAAGTCAACCTGCGCAAGCCTGATTCCTCGTTTTTGGGATGTCTCTTCGGGTCGAGTGCTCGTAGGCGGTGTGGACGTTCGCGATATGGATCCGCACGAGCTTATGGACCAGGTCGCCTTTGTGTTCCAGACCAACCAGCTGTTCCGGCAAACACTTGCCGATAACGTGCGCGCCTCCAAGCCTGCGGCCACTGACGACGAGGTGCGGGCGGCCCTCTCCGCAGCTCAGTGCGACGACATTGTGGCCAAGCTCCCACAGGGCATCAATACCATGCTCGGCGCCGGCGGGGCATATCTTTCGGGCGGCGAGGTCCAGCGCGTAGCACTCGCCCGCGCGATCCTTAAAGACGCGCCTATCGTGGTGCTCGATGAGGCCACGGCGTTTGCCGATCCCGAGAACGAGGCGCTCATCCAGCGTGCCTTTAGCAAGCTGGCGGCGGGTCGCACAGTCATTATGATCGCGCACCGGCTTTCGACCGTGGTGGGGGCCGACAAGATCGTGGTGCTCAACCAAGGTAGCGTGCAGGAGACTGGCACCCATGCCGAGCTGCTGTCCCAAAACGGTCTATACGCCAAGATGTGGGCCGAATACGAACAGGCCGCGAGCTGGAAGATCACTGCTGCCGCGGATGCCGCCGTCACGAAGGGAGGCGAGGCCTAAATGTTCGCCTCATTCCAAAAGAAGTACTTCCTATCCGATAAAGGCGTCGCCGGCGTAAAACGCGGCATTTTCTGGACCGCGCTCACCAATCTCATTACCATGGCCGGCATGGGCTTATTGTTCCTGGTCATGGCCGGTTTTGTCGAACATCTCGCCACCGGTGCCGACCTGCCGGATGCCCTGCCGATTGTGGGCGGCCTCCTGGTCTTTTTCGTGTTGCTCTTTGCCTCTAACTGGCAGCAGTATTACTACACCTACTGCATCTTTTACGAGGAGTGCGGCAAGCAGCGTATGGAGATTGCCGAGCGCTTGCGCAAACTGCCGCTGTCGTTTTTTGGTCGTCGTGATCTGGCCGATTTAACCGAGACCATCATGGGCGACGTCCAGGCCATGGAGCACGCCTACAGCCACGTGCTGGGAGAGCTTTGGGGTGCCATCATCGCAAGCGTCATTGTGTTCGTGGCGTCGCTGTTCTTTTGCTGGCAGCTGGCGATTGCGGCGTTTTGGAGCGTTCCCGCGGCCTTTGCCGTGCTGTATCTGACGCGCGGCCCCATGATCCCGGTGTTCGACCATGTGCGTGCCGAGAAGGTCAAGGTTACCGAGGCGATCCAGGAGACGCTCGACTGCGTGCGCGAGATCCGCGCCACCAACCAGGAGGCTCATTATCTTGAGGGGCTCAACGCCGTGATCGATGCCGAGGAGCGCGAGACCACCAGAGGCGAGCTCGCCAATGGGCTTTTGGTCAACTCCGCCTTTGCCATCCTGCGCCTGGGGATTGCCACCACGTTGGTCACGGGCGCTGCGATGGTCGCCTCCGGCCAGGTCGACTTTTTGATGATGTTTGCCTTCCTGCTTATGGTGAGCCGCATCTATGCGCCCTTTGATCAGGCGCTGATGCTGATGTCCGAGCTGTTTGCCGCCGAGTCGTCGGCCAAGCGCATGCGTTCCATCATGGAAGAGCCCGTGGCGCGGGGCAGCGAGCAGTTTGAGCCCGTAGGCCACGATGTGGTGTTCGATCACGTGGCATTTGGCTATGGTGCGGGTGAGGACGGCCGCGCCGGCGAGAAAGTTCTTACCGATGTGAGCTTTACCGCCAAGGAAGGCGAGGTCACGGCACTGGTCGGTCCTTCGGGCTCCGGTAAGTCCACGGTGAGCCGCCTGGCCGCGCGCTTTTGGGACGCCACCGAAGGCACGGTCACCGTGGGCGGCGTGGATGTTGCGAGCGTGGATTCCGAGGTGTTGCTGCGCGACTACGCCATTGTGTTCCAAGACGTGCTGCTCTTTGACGACACGGTGATGGGAAACATCCGTCTTGGTCGTCGCGATGCCACCGATGAGGAAGTGCTTGCTGCCGCGCGTGCCGCCAACTGCGACGAGTTTGTAAGCCGCATGCCGCAGGGCTATGACACCATGATCGGCGAGAACGGCTCCAAGCTGTCCGGCGGCGAGCGCCAGCGCATCTCCATCGCCCGCGCGCTGCTCAAAGACGCGCCGATCGTGTTGCTGGACGAGGCGACGGCGAGCTTGGATGTGGAGAACGAGACCGTGGTTCAGCAGGCGCTCTCCCGTCTGCTTGCAGGTAAGACGGTTATCGTGATCGCCCACCGTATGCGTACGGTGGAGAATGCCGACAAAATCGTTGTACTCAAGGATGGTGTGGTTGCCGAGCAGGGCACTCCGGCGAAGCTCAAGGCGGCAGGTGGAGAATTCGCTCGCATGGTGGCGCTGCAAAAGGAAGCAGCTACCTGGCAGTTGTAAGAAGGGACAAAGGGACAGTCCCTTTGTCACATTGACAATCGGTTACTCCGCATCGTTAATTTTCAAAAGGTTAGCCATGGCTGACCTAGATAGTTAGATAAAATTGAGATATTTCAAAAGCGTGCTCGAGCAAACTTGTTTACTCGGGTGCTGAAGCACCATGCCGCGTCCAATGCGGCAAAAGGGAGAAGCAACATGAAGAAGTCGACGTTCAATACCCTGCTTGTCGGTGGCGGTTTTCTGCTTGGCACGGCCGGCATCAAGCTGCTTACCAGCGCTCCGGTCAAGAATGCCTGCGTGCAGGGTATCGCGTGCGGCATGCGCATCAAGAACGGCTACCAGGACATGGTCGAGCAGGCCAAGGCTAATGTCGACGACATGGTTGCCGAGGCTGCTTACATCACCCAGAGCGAGGCCGCTGCTGACGAGGCAGCCGAGTAGCGCTCCTAGGCACAAACTATGAGATTCTCGATTATTAGCGAGATCCCCGGCAGGACCCGTCTTCAATTGGCGGGTCCTGTGCCAGAGAGCGATCTCGATGCACTTCTTAAGCTTGGCGGCGACATCGACGGCGTGCACAAGGTGCGCGTCTACGGCCGCATCGGCCAGATGGCACTCGAATACGACGAGTCGCGCCGCGATGCCGTGCTGGCCGCCGTCGGTGCGCTCGACGCTCAGGCCATTGCCGACGCAAAGACAGGCTACGTGATGCAGCTTGAGCCACGCAAGCACAAGCTCGTCATGGATCTTGCCACACTTATCGGTGCCCATTACGCACGTCGTTGGTTCTTGCCGACGCCTCTGCGTGCGGTGTTTGTCGTGGCCGGTTACATGGCATTTTTGCGCGCTGCCCTTCATGAGCTCGCGCAGCCGCGCCTGACCGTTCCCGTGCTCGACGCTTCGGCCATCGGCATTTCGTTCGTCAAGCGTGATGTCGACACCGCGGGCCAGACGATGTTCCTGCTCAACGTGGGCGAGCTGCTCGAGGACTACACCCGCGCCATGAGCGAAAACGAGCTCATCAACTCGCTGCTCGATGTGCCCGACAAGGCGCAAAAGGTCGTCGGCGACACCGAGGTAAGCGTTGCCGCCATCGAGCTCGAGCCCGGCGACTTGGTCGCCGTGCGCACCGGCATGTCCATCTGCATCGACGGTGTTGTCGAGCAGGGGAGCGCTATGGTCAACCAGGCGACCCTGACCGGCGAGCCGCTGGCCGTCGAGCGCAGCGTGGGCGACGACGTGTTCGCCGGTACCGTCGTGGAAGACGGCGGCATCTTGGTGCGCGTGCGCGCCAATACGGCGCAAACCAAACTGCGCTCAATCGTCTCGCTCGTGCAGACGGCCGACTCGCTCAAGTCCGAGGGCCAGTCGCATATGGAGGACCTTGCCAACAAGATCGTCCCGTGGAACTTCCTGCTCGCGGGCCTGGTTGCGCTCACCACGCGCAGTCTCATCAAGACCTCCGCGGCGCTGATGGTCGACTACTCGTGCGCACTCAAGCTCACGGGTTCCGTTGCCGTCATGACTGCCATGAGCGATGCTGCCAAGATGGGCGTTATGGTCAAGGGCGCTAAGTACTTTGAGTCGTTTGCCAAGGCCGATACCATTGTCTTTGACAAGACCGGCACGCTGACCGAGGCCCAGCCGCGCCTAGCTTGCGTGCTCACGACCGACGGCTGGAGCGAGGACGAGGTCCTGCGCCTTTCCGCTTGCTTGGAGGAGCATTTTCCGCATCCGGTGGCGCGTGCCGTGGTCAACGCCGCCCGCGAGCGCGGGCTCGAGCACCGCGAGCGTCACGCTGCGGTCGAGTATATTGTGGCGCACGGCATCGCTTCGTCCATCGAAGGGCGTCGCGCGATTATCGGCTCGGCACACTTTGTGTTTGAGGACGAGAGCGCGCAGCTCGAGGCCGACATTAAGGAGCAAATCGAGTCCCAGATGCAGGGCCTGTCGCCGCTGTATCTGGCGGTCGATGGAAAGGTCGTCGGCGTGCTCGGCATCGAGGATCCGCTCAAGGCCGGGGTCCGTGAGGCCATCGCCGACCTGCACGCGTTGGGCGTTAAGCATGTCGTTATGCTCACGGGCGACTCGGAGCGCACGGCCGAGCGCATTGCTCGCGA
Organism: uncultured Collinsella sp.; assembly: GCA_902489295.1. GTDB lineage: Bacteria > Actinomycetota > Coriobacteriia > Coriobacteriales > Coriobacteriaceae > Collinsella. Next base: position 4,832 of record CABTZM010000056.1, on the reverse strand, counting down.
GGCAGGGGTCGACGAGTTTAAGGCCGAGCTGCTGCCCGAGGACAAGTACGCGTATGTGGAGCGCATTAAGGGCGAGGGGCGCCACGTTGCCATGGTGGGCGACGGTGTCAACGATTCGCCGGCGCTCGGTTTGGCCGACGTGGGCTTGGCGATGGGTGGCGGAAGCGACATCGCCAAGGAGGTTGCCGACATCATCCTGACCGATACGGATCTTGCCGCGATCGTGCGCCTGCGCCGTATGAGTCAGGGGCTTATCGATCGTCTGACGAGTTCGTATTCCAAGGTGATGCTCACCAACTCGGCGCTCCTGGCGCTGGGCATTACCGGCATGATCACTCCGCAGACGTCGTCACTGCTGCACAACGGCTCAACGATCGCCTACAGCCTGGGCAACGCAAAGGCGTACCTGCGTTAGCGTTTTCGATTGAGTAAATGGCCTGCACCCTGGCGGCGCCGCAGCCGCCAGGGTGCAGGCCTTCTTTTGTTTGACGAGATGTTAGCTCGGATATATGCTCGTGCTAGCAGAGCTAGCAAATGCTGAAGGTGAGGTTGAGATGGCTACCGTTGGCAGCATGGCGCAGGTGAATGTTCGCGTAGATCGCTCGGTTAAAGAGCGCGCCGAGGAAGCGCTGCGGCTTTCGGGCGGGTCACTGCCCGAGCTCATCAAAAAGGTGGTGGCCAAGGTCGCGCAGGGTGGCGGGCAGTGCGAGGAAGTGCTTGCGGCCGTCGACGACCGGCGGCAGACCGTCGCGCCCGATACTCCGTTCGCCGCATCATGGGCGGCGGCAGATCAGCTTTACGCGGACCTGGGCATCGCTACGTCGCCCGTATCCGACGATCGCGGTTGGGAAACAATCTATTCCGAAGCCATGGACGAGCACTATCGCCAAAAGGGGATGATCCTGTGAGCGGGGCTCCCCTCAAAATAATGGTGGATGCCAACGTATGGGTTGATTCGTTTTGCGCCGACCATGCCGAGTCGCTTGCCGCACGCGCGTTTATTGGGCAGGCGACGGAGGCGGGGGCATTGCTGTTCTTTCCGGTGCATATCGCCAAGGACGTACTGTATGTTGTACAGCACGAACTGAAGCGCAGCGTTCTTGCCAGCGGGGGAGCGCTCGGCGAGGCTTCTGCCCGCGCGATTGGCGATGCGGCGCTGGCGTTTGTTCGGAACATGACCGAAAACGCCACGGCCGTGGGTGCAGATGCGTCGGACCTTTGGCTGGCCGACAAATACTTAGCGCTCCATCGCGATTACGAGGACAACTTGGTACTCGCCGCATGCAAACGCGCCCAGGTTGATTACTTGGTGACCAACGATCGAAAACTGCTCGAACATGCCGATCTTGCAGCAAAGACACCTCGTCAAATGATGCCGATTCTTGTTTTGGCCAAACGCGGCGGCACGGCTATCGGTTGACGCGAGCTGTTCGCGGGCCCCTTGGACGACGATGCGCCAAGGGGCCCGCGTCTGCTATTTACAAAAGCTCGGCCTTGATGGTGGGACTTTCTGCGAGCTGCTCGGCTGCCTTTTCGTTGGAGCTGTCGAGTGCTGCCAGACTGCGGTAGACCCACTCGTTGACCTGGGTGTTCTTGACGCCTGCGGTCTGCATAAGGGCGCCTACCTCGCGGATTGCTGCGAACAGATCGGCCTTGGGACCCGCGAGCTCGACCTCGATACCGTGGTAGGCGGCCACGCCGCGGTTCTCACTCACGTGGTCGATAAAGCCCTCGACGGTCTCAAGCTGCTGGGCGAGAACTGCATCATCGTCAACGTCCAGCGCGACGAGTGCGTTCGATACCGTGAGGGCGGGATGTCCGCAGGGGACAAAGCCCTCGATGACATCCATAGCTTCGGTAATGGTTGAGCCCAGGCCTGCGAGGGCATTGACGAGTTGCTGCTTGGTATCCATAACGGTCCTTTCGACGGGTCAATTTTGCTTGGCGAAAATATACGTGACGCGTTCGGTGGCAAAAGTGCGAAGTGTGGTGCACATTAGGGTCTTCACAGCTCGTGCATAGAACAGCTGTCCGCTTTCAGAACGTGGTAAGATAGCTATCCACGAGCGGGGTTCACCCCGCGTGTTCCTTGAAAAGTCGACGAGTGTTGGGTGCTCGTGCCCAATGCCATCCAGACTTCCCAACATTCGGGGGCGACTGGTTTCGACACGATAGCTCTGAGAGAGGAAGCAAGCCGAGGTCTCCTCGCCTCGTTAAACAGGGGTACCGTCAAATTGAATTGACAACAACTCTTCTTTTGAGCCTATGGCTCTCGCTGCTTAATTTATAGCGGCGCGTCAACCCGGTGATTTCCCCGACACCGGCGCGACGTCATTTTAGGGGAATGCTCCTGCGCACGTAATCGGTATGGCGCAGGCTAAGACCGAACCGGTTGGGATGCCGCGAGCGTGTCGCTGCGCGCAAAGCGTCCGAGACTAAACCAGCGACTGAGCTTGGAGATGCCAATCAGGGGGCTTTCGTGGACCGGAGTTCGATTCTCCGCGCCTCCACCAATAGTTACAGGCAGGTAGATATTCGTATCTACCTGCCTTTTCATTTCTAGCCCGTACCGCGGAGAATCGAACTCTGTGCAGGGCGCGAGCGTTAAGCAAACGCGAAGCGTTTGTAGCGAGCGGGCGAGGACGCCGGCAGGCGGCCGAAGCCGGTGCGTGTTCGCGAAGCAAACACGCGGATTCTCCGCGCAAAGCTTCAACCCAAAACAGATGTGCTGCCGATGGTATTTCAGCTAGCCATGCCCCGCACCAACGGATTCCCCCACCCGCGGAGAATCGAACTCTATGCAGGGCGCGGGCGTAAAGAAAACGCCTCAGTGACGCAGAGCGGGACGCGCTTTCCCAATGGCGGCCCAGGTGGAAAGCCCATCCCGGAATCCGCGCTCAGACTGGGACGTAGTTTCCGGATGACACATCAAGCGGAACCCGCATCCCGGAATCCGCGCTCAGAACGGGTCGCGCTTTCCCAACGGCGGTCCAAGCGGAAAGCGCATCCCGTAATCCCGCCTCAAACTGGGACGCACTTTCCGCTGCACCTGCCGCCTCGAAAAACCTGCGCGCCCTCCATTCCAAAACTGGGTAGAAGAAAGCCAAAACGCAATCGCAGGAGGTCAATATGACTGCAGAAGATAAGGCAAAGAACGCCGGCAAGGTCGCGCTCGTCTTGGAGGGTGGCAGTTTTCGTGGGCAGTTTACCGCCGGCGTGCTCGACGTTCTCATGGAGGCCGGTGTCGAAATTCCGGCGGTGTACGGCGTCTCGGCCGGTGCGCTCAACGGCGTCAACTACAAGTCGCACCAGATCGGCCGCACCAACCGAGTCAATTTGACCTTCTGCAACGACAGCCGCTACATGGGCGCCGCGTCGTTTGCGTCCACGGGTTCCATCGTGGGTTACGACTTTATCTTCAACGACGTCCAGGACCGCCTGGATCCCTTTGACAACGAGGCGTTCGACGCGAGCCCTATCGAGATGTACGCCGTCGCGACGGACATGCTGTTTGGAACCGCTGCCTACCTGCCGGTCAAAAGCGCCGTGCTCGACCTCGACGCCGTGCGCGCCTCGACGTCGCTGCCGCTGGTGACGCCGCCGGTCGAGATCGACGGGCACAAATACGTCGACGGCGGCGTAGCCGATTCGGTTCCTATCGAGCATGTGCTGGAGGAGGCCGGCTTCGAGCGCGCGGTTGTCATCGTCACCCAGGACCGCTCGTATGAGAAAAAGCCCTACGAGTTTTTGCCGGCGGCGCGTGCGCGCTATGCCGACTACCCCTATCTGCTCGAGGCTATCGAGACGCGCCACGACCGCTATAACCTCCAGCGCATGCACCTGTGGAAGTATGAGCGCGAGGGCCGCGCGCTGGTCATCGCTCCGCAAAAGCCGGTCGAGGTCGGCCATGTCGAACACGATCCGGCCAAGCTGCTCGACTTGTATATCCAGGGCCGCCAAGAGGCAAAGCGCCTGCTCGCGCAAATACAGCAGTTCGTTGAGCGCTAAGACGACTGACCCGCAAAAGGCGACAAAAGACAGGGGCCCAGAGAACCATTCGCACGCCGAGGGATCTCTGGGCCCTGTCTCGTGAGGGCACCGGGCATGGACGACATGTGCAGAAACTCTGGTCGGAGCCAAAATACCTGTTGACTCGGGCGACGAGCGGGGTAATATGGACGGGTTACTTGCAGAGCCCCGTGAATCTCTGTAACAACACGTACTGTACATGGAGGAGTCTAAGTGATTTCGAAATCGACTCACTACGCCAAGCAGGGCGAGGTCCAGCGCAACTGGGTTCTCGTCGACGCCGATGGTGCTGTCCTGGGCCGTCTTGCCACCCAGATCGCAATGATCCTGCGCGGTAAGAACAAGCCCCAGTTCACGCCCAACAGCGACTGCGGCGACTTCGTTGTCGTCATCAACGCCGATAAGGTCCAGCTTACCGGTAACAAGGCCGACACGAAGACCTATTATCGCCACAGCGGCTACAACGGCGGCCTCAAGGCTGAGAGCTTCCGCCAGGCTATGGAGAAGCACCCGGAGAAGGTCATCGAGCGCGCCGTTCGCGGCATGCTGCCCAAGACCACCCTCGGCCGTGCCCAGATGACCAAGCTTAAGGTCTACGCTGGTGCCGAGCATCCGCACGCTGCCCAGAACCCCACGAAGATTGAGCTGGAGGCTTAAAGATGGCTGAGAACACCGTTGTCTACCAGGGTACCGGCCGTCGTAAGAACGCCGTCGCCCGCGTCCGTCTCGTCCCCGGCACCGGCAAGGTGACCATCAACAAGCGTGACGCCGAGCAGTATTTCGGCCGTCATCAGCTCGTTGAG
>CABTZM010000055.1 GCA_902489295.1 uncultured Collinsella sp. | reverse complement strand
TGACTAGTCGTTTAAGAACGTCCCCAATGACTGACCAATGACTAGGCGAGGGCGGCCATGATGGTGCGGGCGACGCCGTCGTGGTCGTTGTCGTATTCGGTGATGGCGTCGGCGGCCTCGCGATCTTCGGGCTCGGCGTTGATCATGGCCATGCCATGGCCCGCCGCCTGCAACATGGGGATGTCGTTGATGTTGTCGCCAAAGGCCCAAGCATCGGCAAGGGGCTCGCCCAGATGCTCGCACAGCCACGTGAGGGCCGTTCCCTTGGTGGTGCCCTCACCCATGACCTCGATATTCATTTCGTACGAACGCGTGACCTCGATCCCGTCGAGCGTGCCGAGCGCCGCCGCGATGGCGTCGCGGTCGGCGGGATCATGCCAGTACATGGCGATGCGCTCGAGCGTCTCGACCTCGTCGATCTTGCTGTCGACATCCATGTCGATAGGCGTGCGCGTGCGCCTAAGCGATCCGGCGATGTGCGGGTCGCCGCCGCAGAACTCGTCCAGGCGCTCGTAGAGCGAGCGGGGGAGGAAGCACTGGCCGTCGGCGAAGATATCGAAGGTGACGTCGTGGTCGGCGGCAATGCGATGAATGCGGTGGGCAATGCCGCGATCGAGCGGACGGCTCAGGATGCACGTGGCGCGGGAGGCGTCGGTGGGCATATCCTCGTTGAGCTGCCAGACGCTGGCGCCGTTGGCACAGACTGCGTAGTGCACGGCGGGGTGGGCGAGGATTGGCTCAAAGACGCCCGACAGCGGGCGGCCCGTGCAGGGGACAAACTCAATGCCGCGACGTGCGAGCTCGTCGAACATCGCCCAGGTGGCGTCGCTCATCTGCTTGTCGCTCGTCAGCAGCGTTCCATCCATATCGGAAAACACGATCATGTGATGTGGTCCTTTCCAAGAGACATAAAAAGCGTGGCCGAGGGCTTGGGTGCCCTGGCCACGCTCAAGATCTATAACGGTCCGCGTCCTAGCGATCGGCGAGCGGCTTGTACTCAAGCGGCTCGATAACCGGACGGTAGGCGGGCCGGATGATGCGGTGCGCGCAGAAGAGCTCTTCCATGCGGTGCGCCGACCAGCCTGCCATGCGGGCGACGGCGAACAGCGGCGTAAAGAGCGTCTCGGGCACGCCGAGCATCTTGTAGATAAAGCCTGTGTACAGGTCGATGTTGGCGCAGATGGGCTTGGCCATGCCGTGGTCGCGCATGACCTGGGGTGCCAGGTGCTCGATGCGCTCGATGAGTGCGAACTCTTCGCCCAAGTCCTTCTTGGCTGCCAGTGAGCGCGCGTAACGGCGGCAGACCTCGGCGCGCGGGTCGCTGAGCGTATAGACGGCGTGGCCCATGCCGTAGATGAGGCCGGTGCCGTCGAAGGCCTGCTTGTCGAGGATCTTGCCCAGGTAGGCCGCGACCTCGTCCTCGTCCTCCCAGTTGGAAACATGCGCGCGGATGTCCTCGTGCATAGACACGACCTTGGCATTGGCACCGCCGTGGCGCGGGCCCTTGAGCGAGCCGATAGCCGCGGCGTAGGCGGAATACGGGTCGGTGGCCGAAGACGACAGCACGCGGCAGGCGAACGTGGAGTTGTTGCCGCCGCCGTGCTCGGCATGCAGCATGAGCATCACGTCGAGCAGCATCGCCTCATCGCGGGTGAACGCCATGCCGCCGCGCAGGACCTGCAGAATGGTCTCGGCGGTGGAGAGGCCGGGCGTGGGGTGCGGCACGTGAACCTCGGAGCCGCGAAGCTTGGCGATCGAGGCCATGTGGGCGAAGGCGGTGATGCGCGGGAGACGGGCGAGCATGGAAATGGCGACGTCGATTTCGTGCTCGGGCGTGATCACGTCTGGTTCGGCATCGAAGGCGTAGGGCAGCAGCACGGCGCGCTGGAGCACGTTCATGATGCTCGACGACACCGTGGTCATAGGGAACTCTTTGACGTATTCGTCGCTCAGATGTCTAAAGGCGCCCAGGCGCTCGCAAAAGCCGTCGAGCTCTTCCTTGTTGGGCAGCGAACCCGTGATGAGCAGGTAGGCGACCTCTTCGTAGCCATAACGATTCTCGGCCTGGGCGCTGTTGACCAGGTCCTCGATGCTATAGCCGCGCAACGTGAGCTTGCCCTGGTCGGGCACGACCTTTCCGTCGACCTTGTTGTAGCCGTGCACATCCGAGATGCGAGTGAGGCCCGCGACCACGCCCGAGCCGTCGGCATTGCGCAGGCCGCGCTTGACATTGTGCTCAACAAATAGGCCCTCGTCATAAGGGTCAGTCGGCAGGCCATAGTAGAGATTTTCGCTTTCGGGCGAAATCTGGCGGCTCGCTTCGTAATCCAAGACCAGGCGGCTCAGGTGGTCGTCGAAGCGGTAATAGATTTTCTTGGCGTCGTAGGCCATGCGCGCTCCTCTCCGGGCCGCATCGGGGTGACTTGCATGGGCATGCGCGCGTCAGGCTATCCCCAGCGGCTTGCTCGCTACAGGCGGTACATAAAGTTGAAGACGTCCTCGCGCTGGATGGACACGTTGACGCCCGAAAGCTCGCCGGCCTCGGCCAGCGCCTTCTGCAGCTCGGCGAAGTCGAGCTTGGACTCGGCGGTATCGGCCAGCATGGTCATGGTGAAGATGTCCTCGATAATGGACTGCGTGATGTCGCGGATGTCGACGTTGGCCTCGCCTAGGACACGGGTGACGCCGGCGACGATGCCGGGGCGGTTCTTGCCAAGGACGGTGATGACGATACGGGAGGACGAGATCTCGGCCATGGGAAACCCTTTCGCGTGATTGCGGCGCGCGCGGGGCGCTCCGCTACGGTACAGTGATCATCATTGTACCTGTCTGGCGCAAAAAAGGCGCGCTCGCTGCGGCGTTACATGCCTGCAACATGAGCGTAAGGGGGAAGGCCGTACGGGGAAGAGCCGTCTGGCGCGTGTCCGGCTCGTGTTGGGTTGATTTCCGATCTCAGCCGAACACATTGAGCGGACAGGCCGTTCCCGCGGTCAGCCGAACGCCTCCGACGGCTGATTCCGAACTGGAAGCGGAGGGCATCCCCGCCCTTCGGTAGGGGATACCGCTCCGCGGCGCATGCCGCGGGCGGCGCCCCTATCGGACCACCGTGACCTCAGTTGGGATGGGCCCAGCACTGCCGCGTACTCGGTGAGCTAGAGCCAACTGTTCGTCTTCACGTCGCGTATGGCGATATTTCGGTCGTCTGGCTCGGTGATGCCGTAGCCGAACGCCTGGAGCGTCTCGATGGACTCCTGGATCCTCTGTTGGAACATGGGACCCGGATCGACCCTCGGCCCGAGGTGCCCGCGCCAAAGGCACGGCGTGGCGCGCAGCATGTTATGGATTTTGGAGATGGGCTCGATGTCGGCGTAGACGTTGAGCGTCGCCATGGCGTCCTTGTGGCCGAGGATCGATTGGAGCGCCTTGATATCGCCGCCTTGGCGGATCCACTGCGTTGCGAACGTGTGGCGAAGGCCGTGGAACGTGATCAGCTCGTCGTTGGTGCCCATGAGGCCGTTGGTCTCCGAGAACGTCTTGAACGCCCTGCGGATATAGCTTGTCGTCGCGAAGGTCGCGCCCGGCTCCGACAGGATGTAGCAGTCCCCGATCTCGACCGCCCCGGTAAGGCCGCGCAAGCGCAGCTTTCCGCAGTCGATCTCGTGGGTCTCCTTCAGGAAGGGGAGTAGGCCGACCGGGTCGATGGGGATACCCCTGGCGTCATGGGTCTTGGTGTCCTTGATGAACGAACCCATTCCCTTCGCGTACGCCACCGAGTGTCTGATCGAGATCAGGCCCGTCTCGAAATCCACATCGCACCACCGAAGGCCGCAGACCTCGCCGATTCGCATCCCCGTGTGCAGGGCGAGTACGACCGCCCTCTAATCCTCGGCGGACCAATCGAGTCCGAACTCCTTTCGGGCATCCTCTTCGCTCATGACTTCGAGAAGGTCTCCGGGTTGGCAACGAAGGGCGAGGCATAGCTGCTCGAGTGTGTTGAAGCGAATGCCGCGAATATGCCCTTTTTTAATACGGGACAGGTTCACGGGCGTGGTTCCAATCCTTTCGGCAAGTTCGTTCGAGGAAATCTTTCGCTCGGCCATGATCTTGTCGAGGCGAACAATTACGGGCATGGCGTTTCCTTACGCAATCTCGTCGGAGTCGAGGTACAGCTCTCGGGCGTACAAGAAGAGCTGGGAAAGCATGAACAGGACGATGCCGAGAACCAGAGAGGTCCAATCGAATGATGAAGCGATCTCTTGGGCGCCGACGGCCCCCTCGCCGCCAAACATCGAAACGGAGGTTTTGAGTGAGCCGGCGTAGAGGCTGGTGGCAGCTTGAACAACGAAGAGAATGCCGAGCACCTTCAAGCATGTCGCAGACCCTTTCTTGAAGGGGTCTCCGCTCTTGATCGTCCACACGAGAACGGCGCTGAGGATGGTCGTAGCGATACCGATGACGGCAGGGACCAATGTCGAGATCGCAAGGGCTGGATACGCGGGAGAGTCTGCAATTACAGGGTTGTCGAGCACTTCGATTGCTGGCTTTAAGGAGAACGCCACTTGTGCGATGGCGGTGGCGCAAAGGGTCGCAGAGGCTATCGCACATGCGATGCGGAAGGAATGAAGCCGGGGAGTGCGATTGTCGGAACTCATAATAACCTCCGAAGAATTTAAAAAACTCAGGTTACTTTTTAACAGTTTATGTTAAATTGACTTTGCCGGCAAGTAATCACAGCATGCTGCAACCGAAATCCCTCTAGATTGGAGAGGATTATGTTCAGTACTGTTAAGTCGTGTAAGCTCTTGGTTTTCCTCGGCCTCGCTCTTTGTCTGTTGCTGCCGGGAGCCCCCGCTTTTGCGGATACCCCGATGCCTCCTTCCCAGGAGAGCAGCCAGTGTGCCCTCGTTGAGCCCCTCGGGTATACGGACGACGTCGTCGATACCTACTGGAGCTACAGCTGTCCTCGCGGCGTAAGCGGGCACAGCATCTCGATGTTCAACATCTCTTACAAGACGATCTCCTACCGAAATGGCTATCGCCGATCCGCGCATCATAGGGAATCCCGCCTCGCTGCAATGTGCTCCTGTGGTGTTCTTGGCACAACTGATAAATGGCAATTTGTCTATAGCACCTACTAGATGCGAGGAAGGGCCGAGCATTTTGTTCGGCCCCTCTGTTCCGACTGGATGAGGTTAAGGTTGGCGATGAATATGCTCAAAATCTCGAAGGCGATCTTTAGGTCGCTTCTCTCCTCCAGGTCGCTCTGTGTTGTCGTTGTTGCGTTGATGGTTCTTTGTGCTCTGCCCGTCTTCAGGAGCGCGGCTGGCATCGACGGACGGGTCGAATACCTCGAGTCGGGAATAACCCGTGTTGAGCAGGAATTGTCAGCATCCTATGCGGATGCGCTTGTGAATGCGGGGGAGGACGGTGTCTATACCTCTTCATCAAGCATGCCCGCGCTTCTGTACCCTCTTGCCGCGGGACGTCTTATCTTGGCACCGCTCTCTCCCCTACTTCCGTTTCTGCAGATATCGGATGGAGAGTACACCTATTATGACGGATCGAAGGAGTACTTGCTATGGGTCGCAACGGCCGTTGCCGTCTCGTTCCTTGCCGCGCGTCTTAACAAACGTGAAAAGCTCATCATCCAGGCACCGATGGGCGAGCTGGGTAGACTTGTTGCATCGAGCGTATGGGCGAGTGTTTTTGCAATGCTTGCCGTCCTCGCCATCAATCTTCCAGGGATAATCGCCGCGCTTGTGAAGAATGGCCCGGGCTCGCCGTTCTATCCGATAGGCTACATTCAATATGCGACTCCGGTTATCAAACCGGCTTGGCTGGGGTTCGCACAGACGGCCATCTTGCAATTCTTGGTGGCGGCGTTCATCTCGCTCGTCGTTCACCTTGCCGTGAAGATTGCCAATAACCCTACGCTTGGAATCGTGTTCGTATGTGCCCTGATGGGGGTGACGATGGTTCCCGGGTATTACGGAAGATCCATCGCTTTACGTGAGTTCGCCCTGTTGAATCCCCTTTCGTATGCGAACACCGAGCTGACCGTCGGCGCCTATAGCCCGTACCCGACAACGCAGATAGTGAATCTGCCCGGACTTTGCTTCGGGCGTGGCGCGATTGTCCTCGTATGCGCAATCGGGATCGAGGTGCTGGCAATTAGCCTGCTTTGCGTTGCTGGAAAGAGCGGCTGCGCGCGCCCGATGCCCCCGATTTGTCTTGAGAGAGGTTCCTTCACCGCATCGAGAACGGCAACTCGTTCGAGCGCTTGTGCCTTCGCCGTTGCATACGTAAGAACGATGGGGAAACTGCTCCTGCATTCTCCTGTCATCGCCGTGTGCGCGATTGCAATGTCGACGACGATGCTGGCCCCGGCTCTGGTCGAGATGTTTCCTGACGCTGATAACGTTTCCGCTGTTCGGTATAGGGATGGGGAGCTCCGTTCAATAGATCGGTATCTAGAGCAGAACGCTGCGAATATGGACGTCGAGGGCAAAGCGGCCCTGGAAGACATGCGGGATGCTCTTTCGGGTTTCGTGTACGCGCCTATGCCTGCGGAGGGGTTTCGAAGCCTTGCGACGTACGAGCGCGCTCGAGGTGAGCTGGGCGCGGCAGATGCGACTCTCCTGCAATCGATCGGAATCGAGCCGGAGACTCCTTCTCGTGCGGAGGCGCGCGCCCTTCTGCTTGAGTCGATCGCGAGCTTGCCGGACCCCAAGGTTTACGAGTTAAGTACGAAGATGCCCCCATTAATCCTCCTTTCGTATCTCCAGGCAGCGCTTCCTTCCTTGTTTTGGCTGTTGCCCGTGGTTGTCACATCGCTTGCGTGCACCTACCTGCGGTGCCGTTCCCTTCTGGTTTTCCAAGTCCCCGCAACAGCGCATGTGCGTTTTCTGACGGCCGTTGCGCTGTCTCTCCTGCTTGGCTTGGCGCTGCTTTTGGTGTCGATGGTTCCCGCTGCGGTTGTGTCCTTGATTAAGAACGGTGCGGGTGGATCGGAGTATCCCGTCGCTCTCATTCGGGCGGGAGCTTCGACAACGTCCATGGTGGGGGAGGCGGTGTTGTGCAGTATTCCGTTGCTGGTCATGGCATACGGCGTGATTTCCGTCGTCGCTGCGTTGACAGCAGCGATTAGCCGCAACCCCGTTGTCACCGGAGTGGTTTGCGCGGTTCTCCTGGTGTTGGGTTCGTTGAGCGCTCATGTTGAAAGTGCGGGCATGGGCGTCGCGCTGCTGGCTCCATTCGCCTCGTTTGATCCCGCTTCCCAGGTGGGGACGATTGGGTTCCTTGGGCGAGGGACGAACGCGATGCCTTTTGGAGAGGTCGTCGGCGCATCGGGCGCTCTGCTGGTGGTTTTGGGCGCCGTATCTCCGTTGGTGGCGCGCCTGGGTGTTCCAAAGATCGAAAGGGGACGGTCTCGATGATTGGCCTTCAAACGCTGACGATCTCTTATGGAAAGAAGGTGCTCGTAGATTCGGTGGACGCTGAGTTTGCCCCGGGTACGGTCTACGGTCTCGTCGCTCCGAACGGGCATGGAAAGACGACGTTGCTGCGTGCGATGGCAGGTTTGCCGGGTCCTCGCGTGGACGGGAGCATCGTTCTGGATGAGGTGCAGGGTACGGGTGCGAGAGAGGTCCGTTCTATGATCTTCTATGCACCTGGTGAGGGGACGCTGCTGTATCCCGGATTGCGTGCGGAAGATCACCTCAAGATGGTTTGCGATATGTGGCCGCATGCTCGCGATATCGAAGAGATAGTGGAACAAACGCAGATAGGCGAGTTCGCGAAGATGAGGATCCGCACTCTGAGCCAGGGCATGAAGCAGCAGCTTACCCTGGCGATTGCGTATGCGACGGGTGCGCGGTACCTTCTATTAGATGAGCCCATGAACGCGCTCGACCCCAGCAGGGTGGACTTGCATTCCGAGATTCTCAGGAAGCTGGCCGATTCTGGTACGTGCATCATCATGTCATCCCACATCTTGGATTCGGTCGATAGGCTGTGCGATGAGATTCTGTTTTTGAAGGATGGGAGGCTCATTAGAAGCATTCCGCAAGATGATGCTGCGCCGAAGTCTCCTGGATCCCATTTCGCAAAGCCTGCCGGACGCGCCGAGGGTGCGCTAAGCGCGTATCGGCGACTCTACGAAAAGGGCGGGTAGAAATGCAAGTTAAAAATCTATGTGGCCAATGTGATACCGTTGAACCCGCATATCGATACCGCTCAGCCATTCGCCTCGCCCCCGTCGCACGTATCTTCATCCGGTCTGTTACTTTTAATCTAACAATTCTTTGAGGAACGTAGGTGCTTCTAAATGTACTGTCGACTTCTTCTCAAACTAATCCTAAGAGACAAGGCCGTATGGATTTGTACGCTCGTTCTCGCTGCAGCCTTTTCCGTCCCCATTGCGTTCAATTCACCCATCTACGGGCCCTTCTTTATGAAACAGGGCATGCAGGGCTTTGTCGACGCATTCAATACGCGCGCGCCCCAGGCCAGCGGCACAGACCTATCTCCAGAGCAGCAAAATGACGCGGAGCTTGCAAGATACGCGAACGCCGCCCTTGCCGCTCAAACCGACGCCGCCTTTCTCGATTCTGCCGAGAGCTACTACGCGCTCATGGGCGAAGGCTTCCAATCCGGATCCATCGTGGGAGACCGAGAGACCAATGACGCAGCGCTCGCATATTGCCGTGCCCTGAGCAGCTCCGGCATCACGGATATCCCGGCCTCCGCAAACGACCTGCCATTCCTTTCCTTCCTGCCTTACGCCATTGCCACGGCGCCGTCTTTCCTTCCCTTCATCCCCTTCCTTCTCTCGTCGATACTCGTGCTCGGCGCCACAAGGCCCGGGACCCTGGCGGCAAAGGCGCCCGTGCCCAAATTCCGGCGCCTTATTCAGATCGTGTTTTCGATAATCGTCGCGGGGACCGCGATGCTCCTCGCCGGCCTCGCACCCGGGGGCATTTACGCCTTGGTCCTAAACGGCTTCGGGCAAATTGGGTACCCGATCGCCTTCTTCCATGACGGCGCGCTTACCACCACGACCGCGGGAAACGTCTTCACAGCCCTGCTTCTCGCGCTGCTTGCGGGCGGAACCTTGATATCCGTTTGCTCCGCCGTTCTATCGACCGCAACGAGGCGCGTCCTCGCGGGCCCCCTTACCTCCGCGCTGCTTGTCGCGGCCCCGGCATTCCCGTTATTGTCCGATTCGGCACTAGGGCATAATGCCGTGCTCGGGCTCCTGCCACTGCCCGTATTCTCGCCTATCGAGGCAACGGGTTACGTAGGATGCTTCCCGACAGAATTCATTGGCTCCGGTTCAGGCAGCGCATCGATGCTTGCCGTGGCCCTGGCATACGTCGCGGTCTTTTTTACGGTCGGCGCCGTTGCGACACGTTCCCCCAAACAGCCTGGACCCGCGAAAAAGCACCATGGGCTCGAGCTTCTAGACGCGAGCGTGGGATACGGAAGCACGACGATACTTTCAATCGGGTCGCTTTTCCTGAGCCCGGGAACGGCGGCGGGCCTCGTTGCTCCCAACGGCTCGGGGAAAACCACCCTTCTTGAAGCGCTGTCGGGCCAATTTCCCACCCGCATCCGCTCGGGAAGCCTGGCGGCAGACGGAATCTGCCAACGTCGATCAGCCGAATTTGCAGAACTCGTCTACCTGAGCTCTTCGGGCAGCGCGGATCTCTATCCCACGCTATCGGCCATCGAGCACCTTGCTTTCGTTAGGGAGGCGTGGAAATCGGCCGCCGACATCGACTCGCTCTGCGACTCCCTCGGAATCTCCCCATATCTCGACAAGCCGACCCGTAAACTCTCGACAGGAATGAAGCAGCAGGTAAAGCTTGCCATGGCGATAGCGACCGATTGCCCGTACCTCATCCTCGATGAACCGCTGAACGGCCTCGATCCGGGAAAACGGAAAACCTCCTGCGACGCGATGCGCAGCGAAGTGGCGCGGGGACGCAGCGTGCTCATTTCAAGCCATCTACTCGACGACCTGGCAGACCTTACCAACTCGTTCTACTTCATCGAAGCCGGCACGCTCGTGGAAAAGATCAAGTCGTCCTCGCAGACGCTCAAGCAGGAATACCTCGATACATACGAGAGATGAATGTGGGGGAGTGTTCGGATGAAGTTGATATTTAAGGTCCAGCTCGTGTTGTGCCGAAAAGACCGTGAACCTTTTGTGGGACACGCGGCGCCGTGGTACCATAGCCGAGTTTGTTGTCTTGGTCGGAAACCAAGACGCCTTATGCGCTGATCGGTAACCAGCGCCTGACCAATAAGGAGTCCTACCATGAAGCAGGGTATCCATCCCCAGTATGTCGAGTGCACGGTGACGTGCTCCTGCGGCAACACCTTCAAGACGCACGCTACCGTGTCCGAGATGAAGGTTGAGCTTTGCAACGAGTGCCACCCGTTCTACACCGGCCAGCAGAAGTTCGTCGACACCGGTGGACGCGTCCAGCGCTTCGCCGACAAGTTCGGTGGCGCCGCTGCCGCCCAGCTCAAGAAGGCCGAGGAGGCCAAGGCTGCCAAGGCTGCCAAGGCTGCTGAGGCCGAGGCCGCTCGCAAGGCCGCCGCTGAGGCTAAGGCTGCTGAGAAGGCCAAGCGTGCTGCTAAGTTTGCCGAGGAGGCTGCCAAGCAGGCCGCCGAGGCTCCCGCCGAGGCTCCCGTCGAGGAGGCCGCTGCCGAGGCCGAGACCACCGAGGCTGCTGAGTAAATAGCTCGCCGCGGAAACACTCGCATTCATGGCATGAGGGCCGCGCATCCGTTTGGGTGCGCGGCCCTTATCTTTTTGTTGGTGCAAACTTACCTG
>CABTZM010000054.1 GCA_902489295.1 uncultured Collinsella sp. | reverse complement strand
GGATCGCGGGTGCCCGGGCGGGGGGCTGCGAGGTTCTGGAGCTTACGGCCGCGCGCGCCATCGAGACGGGGGAGGACGGTCGCGTGAGCGGCTTGCGCGTGCAGCCGCAGATTATCGGCGAGCCCCGCCGCGGGCGCCCGGCCCCGCGTGCCGCCGTCACGCCCGAGCAGGTCATTCCCTGCGAGCGCGTGTTCGTGGCCATTGGTCAGGACATCGACTCCAAGCCGTTTGAGGACATGGGCATCGCCTGCAAGTGGGGTCGCGTCGTCACCGATTCGGACGGCGCCGTGCCCAACTTCGATGGCCTCTTTAGCGGCGGCGATTGCCAGACCGGCCCCGCCACCGTCATCCGTGCCATCAACGCCGGCCGCGTTGCCTCGGCAAATATCGACCGCTACCTGGGTTTCGACCACAAGATTAAGCTCGACGTGGAGCTGCCGACCGTTCAGTTTAAGGGCAAGCACGAGTGCGGCCGTTGCGAGCTGGGCGAGCGCGAGGCTGGCGAGCGCATTCACGATTGGAATCTGGTCGAACAGGGCCTTACCGAGGAGGAGGCACACCAAGAGGCGAGTCGCTGCCTGCGTTGCGACCACTTTGGCTTTGGTGCGTTCCGCGGAGGGAGGAACCTGGAATGGTAGAGCTCAACAAAACCACCGTCGGCGACAACAGCGAAAACGGAGCGCACAACATGGTCAGGCTCATTATCGATAACTGCGAAGTCGTGGTGCCCGAGCACACCACGATCCTGGATGCGGCCAAGTCCGTCGGCATTCAGATTCCCACCCTGTGCTACCTGCGCGATCTAAACGAGATCGGAGGCTGCCGCGTGTGCGTGGTCGAGGTTGAGGGCTGCGACCAGTTGGTCGCCGCCTGCAACAACTACGTGCTCGACGGCATGGTGGTCCACACCAACAGTCCCAAGGCCCGCGAGGCCCGCCGAACCAACGTGCAGCTGCTGCTGTCCCAGCATGATTCGCAGTGCACGAGCTGTGTGCGCAGCGGCAACTGCAACCTGCAGACCATCGCCAACGACCTGGGCATCTTCTATCTGCCGTATCAAAGGCATTTGGCGGGCGAGGGCTGGGATTTCGATTTTCCCATCATCCGCGAAAACGACAAGTGCATTAAATGCATGCGCTGCATCAAGGTGTGCGAGAGCGTGCAGGGCCTAGGGATCTGGGACCTAACCAACCGCGCCACGCACACCGCCGTGGGTACCCGCGGGCGCGCGCCGATCGGCAAGACCGATTGCGTCGCGTGCGGCCAGTGCATTACGCATTGCCCGACGGGCGCACTGCGCGAGCGCGACGATACCGAGACCGTGTTCGACGCTCTCGCCGATCCCGACAAAATCGTGCTGGTGCAGATCGCACCGGCTGTGCGTAGCGCTTGGGGCGAGGAACTCGGCATATCTCGCGAGAAGGCCACCGTTGAGCGCCTAGCCTGCGCGCTGCGCCGCGTTGGCTTTGAGTACGTGTTCGACACCGATTTCTCGGCCGACCTCACCATTATGGAGGAGGGATCCGAACTGATCGAGCGCCTGGGTAAGGTCGCCAAGGGCGAGGGCGACAGCCGCGGCTGGCCCATGTTCACGAGTTGCTGCCCGGGCTGGGTGCGCTTTGTGAAGGCGCGCTATCCGGAGTTTGTCGACAGCCTGTCCACGTCCAAGTCGCCGCAGCAGATGTTCGGCGCCATTGCCAAGACGTACTACGCCAAGGTGTTGGGCGTGGAGCCCGAGCGCCTGTTTGTGGTGTCCGTGATGCCGTGCACGGCCAAGAAGGCCGAGTGTGCGCTGCCGAGCATGGTGGGCGAGGGCGGCGCGCCCGATGTGGACGTTGCGCTGACGGTGCGCGAGATGGTGCGCATGATCCGCGCGAGCCACGTGAGCGTGGACACGCTGATCGAGGAGCCGCTCGATACGCCGCTGGGCTTTGGCACGGGCGCAGGTGTGATCTTTGGCGCCACGGGCGGCGTGATGGAGGCCGCCGTGCGCTCGGCCTATTACCTGGTGACGGGCGAGAATCCCGACGCCGACTTCTTTACCGACGTGCGTGGCCTGGACGGCTGGAAGGAAGCCGTGGCCGATATCGATGGCACCAAGGTGCGCGTCGCCGTGGCGCACGGGCTGGGCAACGCCGCCCGTCTGCTCGACGCGATTCGCGCCGGCCGCGTGAGCTATGACTTCGTTGAGGTCATGGCGTGCCCGGGCGGCTGTGTCGGTGGCGGCGGCCAGCCCATCCACGACGGCTGCGAGCTGGCAGCTGAGCGCGGCCAGGTGCTGTGGGGCCTGGATGCCGCTGCGGACATTCGCTTCTCGCACGAGAATCCCGATGTCCAGGCGTGCTATAGCGAGTTTTTGGGCGAGCCGCTCTCACCGCTGGCCGAGGAGTTGCTGCATACCGACCATCACGCATGGACGATGCCTAACGAGGGGACGTGCTAGCGATGCGCGCGTTTGATTTTGAAATGTCGCGCCGGGGGTTTGCCTCGGCGCTCGCCGCGGGCGCCTTGTCGCTTGCGCTCGCGGGCTGCGGCGGCGGAGCTGCGGGGGCGGGGGCTGCTGCGGGCTCGGCTGCCGGGGCTGCCGCTGACGGTGCCGCTGCCGAGCCGGTCGAGGTGCACGTCGCGTCGCTCAAGGGCCCGACCTCGATTGGCCTGGTGCAGTTTATGGACCAGGCTGCCGATGGCGAGACGGACAATGAGTTCGACTTTGCGATCAACACTGCCGCCGACGAGATTGTGCCCAAGGTCATTCAGGGCGATATCGACATTGCCCTGGTGCCCGCCAACGTGGCGAGCGTGCTCTACAACAAGACCGAGGGCGCTGTGCAGGTCATCGACATCAACACGCTGGGCGTGCTGAACGTTGTGACGGGCGACGCGAGTGTGGCCTCGTTTGGCGATCTGGCGGGCCATACCGTCTATATGACGGGCAAGGGCGCCACGCCGGAGTACGTCATGAACTACCTGCTGGAGCGCGCGGGCCTGACCGGCCAGGTGACGCTTGAGTTTAAGAGCGAGCCCACCGAGGTGCTGTCGGCCCTGCTTGCCGATCCGTCTGCTGTGGGCGTGCTGCCCGAGCCGTTCAAGACCGCCGCCATCGCCAAGAGCGAAGGCAAGCTGTCGGCTCCGGTAAGTCTGACCGATGTGTGGGATGAGCTGGCAGGTGACACGGGTTCGCGCCTGCTGACGGGCGTGACCGTGGTGCGCCGCACGTTTGCCGAGGAACATCCCGAGGCCGTGGCGGAATTCCTGAGCTGCCACGCGGCGAGCGTTGAGGCCGTGAACGCGTCGCCGGCGGACTGGGCCCAGGCCGTGGTCGATGCGGGCATCGTGGATAACGCCGCGATTGCCGAAAAGGCGATTCCCGGGTGCATGCTCGTGTGCCAGACGGGGAAGGACATGAAGGCGGCGCTCGGTGGGTACCTGCAGGTGCTGGCCGACGCGGACGCGAGTGCCGTGGGTGGTAAACTTCCGGCTGACGATTTCTACTACTTGGAGTAGCCCGTGCGTGCGTTTGCTCGACAAATGACAGAGCGTATGAAGGCGGTGGCGGCAGCAGGTGCCGTCGCCGCCTTTTGGCTTGCCGTGTGGATGCTGGTGGCGGCGCTGGTGGCGCAGCCGCTGATTTTGCCGGGGCCGGGTGCTGTTGCCTTGGCGCTGCTGCGCCTGGTGTGCGATGGCGGTACCTGGGCGATTTTGGCGGGCTCGGGCGCGCGGATACTAGGCGGGCTGGCGCTTGCCGCGGTGTGTGGTGGCGTGCTTGCCGGGATTTCGTCACGTTCGCGTGCGTTTGCGCGCCTGGTGGCTCCGGCGCTGTCGTTTGTGAAGGCGACGCCGGTTGCCTGCGTGGTGGTCCTGTTGCTCATTTGGTTGGGGTCGGCGCGCGTGAGCATTGCAGCGGTCTTTTTGATGGCACTGCCGGGCGTGTATTTCTCGCTGGTCGAGGGTTTGACGCAAACGGATGAGCCACAGGAGCAGATGTTTCGCCTGCATGGCGTGCGGGGCTGGCGACTGTTTTGCGCCCATACCTGGCGCGAAGTCCTGCCGTTTGTGCTTTCGTGCGCCCGTGCCGTGATTGGTATGAGCTGGAAGGCCGGCGTGGCAGCCGAGCTTATCGGCATGGCGGTGGGCACCGTGGGTGAGCGCATCTATCAGGCAAAGCTTTTGATTGAGACGGCCGACCTGCTGGCGTGGACCATGCTGGTCGTTGCCGCCTCGTGGGCGTGTGAGCGCGTGCTGGTGTGGCTGCTGCGGGTTTCGGGACCCGTGGCGTGGGGCGCGGCCGTGCGGGCGCATGGGCATGGATTGCGTGGGCGTGCGGGGGCTGCGAGCGATGGCACTTCAGCGGAGCTTGCGCTTGCCGTGGGCGATCGCGCGCCCTGGGCGCCGGCGCTCGCCGGACTGGTGCTCAACGTGCCCGCGTCTGGGCGTATCTGTGTGATGGGCGCCTCGGGTGCGGGCAAGTCGACGCTCCTTGCCCTTGCGGCGGGGGAGTGCGCGCCGTGCTCCATGGTGTTTCAGGATGTGTGCCTGGTCGAGGACATCTCTGCCCTGGATAACGTGCTGGTGTGCGCCGACGCGCGCGTGGATGCCTCGAGTGCTGCAGCCCTGTTGCGCCTGCTGGTGCCGGGGGTCGATGTACATGCTCGCGTGGCCGAGCTTTCGGGCGGGCAGCGCCGTCGCGTCGAGATCGCTCGAGCCCTGCTGTGCCCAGGCGACGCGGTGATTCTGGACGAGCCCTTTACCGGTCTAGATACCGCTGCACGCGACGCATGCGCCGAGGTCGTGCTCGACTTGCTCGACGGTCGCATGCTGTTGCTTGCCACGCACGATGCCGTCGACGCTCAGGCCCTCAATATCTCGGATATCATCACGCTCTAAATACTTACTCAGCAACAAAATGATCCGTTTTTTCTCCGTCCCCATGGGGTCGGGTATGGTATTCTATCTGCGGGGTAATACTTAGGAATACCAAGTAATACCAACGCCGTAGAAACACACTCCAGATGCGGGCCAATCGGGTTGCCTTCACAGCCCGTCGCCCAGCCGCGTGGCCCGCATCTATCCGCACCACCGTCGTTTCAAAAAGGAAGCGCCATGGCAGAACACATGACCCCGGTTGTCGCGAAGGTCTTGCCCGAGGAAAAGGCGGCCTTCGCGGCGGCAACCCAGCTCGTGGGCACCACGCCGTCCAACGCCATCCGCATGTTTATCGCCGCGTTCAATCGCTGCGGCACCTTCCCGTTCGACATTTCGCCCAACGGGGCTTTTGGCGCTGCGCCCGATTCTCATCAACAATGACTGTCCCCAAGTGCCGGGTTTTGAGGAGGTTGGCATGCTCAATGCGCTGGTTTGGGCGCTTGCCTGTTTTGGTGTCGTCGCTGCCGATATTGCCCTGAGCATTGTTTTGTTCTCCGCGCTGGACATCGTGTCGGCACTGACGGGTTTCCCGATCGACAATCTCGATATTCAATGGTTTCAGGCCGCCGCTCAGACGGCGTCGTTTTTGATGGCGCTGCTGTGGTGGCGCTATCTGTGGCCCCGCTCCTTCATGGCGCGCCGGCAAGGTGAACGCCCGCTCGGCGGGGGAGCAAATGCTGCATGGAAGCGCATCGCATACGTTGTCGTGATCGGCCTATCCATGCAGGTGGTCATTAGCTACCTATGCGACGGCGTGCTGTCGCTGCTGCCCGAGGTTGCGGCGGACTATAGCGAGCTCGTCGAGGAAACGGGCTTGGGCGATACCAACCTTCTTGCCGTCCTGACCACGGTGCTCGGCGCCCCATTTTGTGAAGAGCTGCTGGTGCGCGGCATTATTTTTGAGTTTTCGCTCCGAGCGTTTAATCCGCAGTGCCGCCCACTTTGGAAGTGCCGGCGTCGTGTGAGCGCGCAGAGTGGCGCCATGGTGCCCTGGGCGGCCCCAAGCACGTGGGGTATCGCCGCGGCGATTGTGCTGCAGGCGGCGATCTTCGGTTTTATGCACATGAATTGGGTACAGGGTTGCTACGCGGGTGCCGCCGGCCTCATCTTTGGTTGGGTGCTCGTGACGACCGGAAAGCTCCGCTACACGATCCTGCTGCACTTTGCCTTTAATGCCGGGTCGTATTTCATGACGTTGCTCTGGTTTGTGAACACACCGTTCGACGTGATAATCACGGTCGCTATCGCCGGCGTCATCCTCGTTGAGGCAATGCGCTCGCTGCGCCACGCGTGTGGGATGGACGCAGCGAGCGCATTGCTGCCCTAGTTGCGACGCCCGCCTCCGTTGGCGCCCTGACGCCCCTGGGCCGCGCGATTACGCCCGGCAGTGTTCTGTGCACGCGACATGCCGCCGTGCCCCTTGCTGCCTTTGGGTCCCTTGCCGCCAGCACCGCCGTGGGCCTTGCCGCCCTTCTTGCCGGTGCCATGCCCACCGCCAGCAGACGTCTCGCCCGGGCGCGGCGGCACGGGGCGGATTAGACAGTGTTTGGTGTAGCCGATCAGGTCACGACGTCCGGCTTTTTCCAGCGCCTCGCGTACCAGCTTGTAGTTCTCGGGTTTGCGATACTGGATGAGCGCACGCTGCATGGCCTTTTCGTGCGGGTCGCGCGCCACATAGATCGGCTCCATGGTGCGTGGGTCCACGCCGGTGTAGTACATGCAGGTCGACATGGTGGACGGTGTGGGGTAGAAGTCCTGCACCTGTTCGGGCATGTAGCCCATGTCGCGTACGGCCTCGGCCAGGTCCACAGCTTCCTTCATCGTTGAACCGGGGTGGCTCGAGATTAGGTATGGCACTACGTACTGCTTGAGTCCGTATTCGCGGTTCAAGCGTTCAAATTTACGGCAGAACGCGTCGTAGACGGCGCGGCTCGGTTTGCCCATCACGGACAGTACCGCGTCGCTCACGTGCTCGGGTGCTACGCGCAGCTGGCCCGAGACGTGATGCTCCAGCAGCTCGCGCAAAAACTCGTCCGAGGCGTCGGCCATGGTGTAGTCAAAGCGTATGCCGCTGCGGACGAAGACCTTCTTGACGCCCGGCAGCTGGCGCAGATCGCGCAGCAGCTGCGTGTAGCCGCTCTCGTCGACCACCATGTTCTTGCACACACTCGGCCACAGACAGCGCTTGTTCTTGCACACGCCGTGCTTGAGCTGCTTGTCGCAGGCCGGACGGCTAAAGTTGGCCGTCGGTCCACCCACGTCGTTGATGTAGCCCTTAAACTCGGGATCGTGCGTGAGCAGCTCGGCCTCGCGCATGATCGAGTCGTGGCTGCGCATCTGCAGTACGCGGCCCTGGTGGAAGGTGAGGGCGCAAAACGAGCACTCGCCAAAACAGCCGCGGTTGGAGCTAATGGAAAATTTGATTTCGGCAAAGGCCGGCACGCCGCCCGTTGCGTCGTAGTCGGGATGCCAATCGCGTGCGTAGGGGAGTTCGGCAACCTCGTCCATCTCGTCTGTGGTGAGTGTTGCCGATGGCGGGTTCTGCACCACATAGACGCTGTTGGGGTAGGGCTCTACCAGACGATGCCCGGTGATGGGGTCCATGTTCTGCTGCTGCACATTAAAGCTGCGCGCGTAGTTGAGCTTGTCGGCGGTAAGGTCGTCCCAGCTGGGCAGCAGGTCGTAGTCGTAGACCTCGTCGAGCGAACCCGTGCGGTAGACGGTACCGTTGATGTAGGTGATCTGATCGACAGGCAGTCCGGCATCGAGCGCGTCGGCGATCTCGACGATCGCATGCTCGCCCATGCCGTAGATGAGGATGTCGGCGCCCGAGTCGAGCAGTACCGAGCGCTTGAGCTTGTCCTGCCAGTAGTCGTAGTGGGCCAGGCGGCGCAGGCTTGCCTCGATGCCGCCGATGATGATGGGAGCGTCCTTGAACGTCTGGCGGATGAGGTTGCCGTAGACCGTGACGGCACGATTGGGGCGGTGCCCCTCCTCGCCACCGGGGGTATAGGCGTCGGTATGGCGGCGGTGCTTGGTCACCGAATAGTGGTTGACCATGGAGTCCATGTTGCCGGCGCTGACGAGAAAGCCCAGGCGCGGCTCGCCGAGCACGGTGATGCTGGCGGGGTCGGTCCAGTCGGGCTGGCAGATAATGCCCACTTTGTAGCCGTGCGCGTCGAGGACGCGGCTGATGATGGCCATGCCAAAGCTGGGGTGGTCCACGTAGGCGTCGCCGCAGATGTAGACGAAGTCGCACTGGTCCCAGCCACGCGCATCCATGTCGGCGCGGCTGACGGGGAGGAACTTGTCGCGGCCCGGACGCCAGGGGCGTGAGGGCGCTGCTGAGGCATGCGTGGGTCGCGAGCCCTGCGCCTTGCCGCCGCGCTTTTGCTGCTGGCCCTGTTTGCCCTGCTGTCCGCGTTGGCTGTTCTGAGCGTGCTGAGGCTTTTTTGCCACGATCCCTCCCGGTGTTTGTATGCTGCACGTAATTGTAACCAGTCTTTTTGGGACGGGGCTAAAAAGACTGGTGGAGTACATGGGCTGGCGGATCGGCGTGTCGATGCGGGTGTCGGCGCCGCGCCCGCCGTTTGTTTCCAGACTGTGTATCCGCGCGTTGGGGAGCCCGTCTCGCGCGCATGCCATGTTGTCAATGGGTTACAGTATGAACGGCGGCTATGTTTCCGCCAACGCACGAGAGAGTCGTCAACAAGGAGGATGCACGACGATGCAGCGTGCCAAACAGATATCGGAGTCTATTGAGCTGGGCATCATCTTGGCGCTCGCCGGTGGCTTTATGGATGTGTATTCGTACATTGGGCGCGATCATGTTTTCGCCAACGCGCAGACGGGCAACATCCTGCTCGTGGGCGTGAGCATCTCGGAAGGCAACTGGGCACTGGCGGGGCGCTACTTCTTCCCCGTGGTGTCGTTTGCTGTGGGCATTATGCTTGCCGACCTGGTTCACGAGCGGTTTGGCAGTGTGATTCACTGGCGCCAGGTGACGGTGTTTTTTGAAGCCGTTATCTTGCTGGGCGTGAGCTTTATCCCGGGCGGCGGTTACAACCTGCTCGCCAACTGCCTCACCTCGTTTGCCTGCGGCATGCAGGTCGAGAGCTTCCGCAAGATCCACGGTCACGGCATCGCCACGACCATGTGTATCGGCAACCTCCGTAATGCCTTGCAAAACGTGGACGACTACATCATCACCCACAAGCGCGGCTTTTTGGAAAACGGCCTGCTGTACTTTGGCGTGATCTTTACCTTTGTGTTTGGCGCCGTGTTGGGCAACTGGTGTATTGAGCGCATGGGCCTGCACGCCATCGTCGTGGCGAGCGTGCTGCTGTTTGTCGCGTTTGCCATCATGTTCATCGACCGCGAGCGCGACTTGCGTTTTCGCTGGAAGGTTGCGGCCGAGGCTTGGAAAGAGGGCTGTCGAAAGTAACCGAATGCGGCAAAGGGGCTGTCCCTTTGCCGCAATATTTTTCATCTTCTGTTGAAACGCTTTAACAATTTTGACGTTCTCACGTGTTTTTTGTTTCAAAAGCGTTAGGATGGGACTCATAGCGCGGGGCGTAATGGGTGCCCCGCACACGATGGGAGGCTATCAATGGCTAATCGTTTCGTTCTCAATACCATCTCTTATCATGGTTCCGGCGCTATCAAGGAGATCCCCGGCGAGCTCCAGCGTCGCGGCTACAAGAAGATCTTCGTCTGCTCCGATCCCGACCTGGTCAAGTTTGGCGTTACCGCCAAGGTGACCGACGAGCTCGACGCCGCCGGCATCGCTTGGAGCCTCTACTCCGAGATTAAGCCCAACCCCACTATCCAGAACGTCAAGGACGGCGTCGAGGCCTTCAAGGCCGCCGAGGCTGACGCTATCGTGACCATCGGTGGCGGCTCCTCCATGGACACCGCCAAGGCTATCGGCATCATCATCAACAACCCCGAGTTTGCCGATGTCCGCAGCCTCGAGGGCGTTGCTCCCACTAAGAACCACGCCGTGTTTACCATCGCTGTGCCGACGACCGCCGGTACCGCTGCCGAGGTGACCATCAACTACGTCATCACCGACCCCGAGAAGGTCCGCAAGTTCGTGTGCGTCGACACCAACGACGCCCCCGAGGTCGCCGTCGTCGACCCCGACATGATGGCTTCCATGCCCGCCGGCCTGACCGCCTCCACCGGCATGGACGCTCTAACCCACGCCATCGAGGGCTACACCACCAAGGGCGCTTGGGAGCTCTCCGACATGTTCCACTTTGAGGCTATTAAGCTGATCAGCGAGAACCTGCGCGACTCCGTCGCCGAGGCCAAGTCCGGCCAGCCCGGCTCCGGCCGTGAGGGCATGGCTCTTGGCCAGTATGTCGCCGGCATGGGCTTCTCCAACGTTGGCCTGGGCATCGACCACGCCATGGCTCACACCCTGTCCGCTCACTACGACACCCCGCACGGCGTCGCTTGCGCCATGCTGCTGCCGATCGCCATGGAGTTCAACAAGCCGGTTTGCGCCGAGCGTCTGGCCAAGGTTGCCGTCGCCATGGGCGTTGACACCACGGGCATGAGCACCGACGACGCCGCCGACGCCGCCATCGCCGCCGTCAAGCAGCTCTCTGCCGACGTGAACATCCCGCACGTCTGCGAGGCCATGAAGGCTGACGAGATCGAGGTCCTGGCCAAGGACGCCATGGCTGACGCCTGCTTCCCGGGCAACCCGCGCGAGGCGACGCTCGACGACGTCATCGAGCTCTTCAAGAAGATTTGCCCGGCTGCCTAACTTGGTTCGGCGGGCCCCTGCCCGTTAGCCCCACAATCGTCCTCGGACATGTCGGAAGCCCCCGCTGCGCACTTTGTGCGGCGGGGGCTTCCTCCGTCCTGCGGAAAGATTGTGGGGCTAACGGCAGGGGGCCGCCGGCTCGTTATCGTGGCGGG
>CABTZM010000053.1 GCA_902489295.1 uncultured Collinsella sp. | reverse complement strand
TTTGCTTCCGAGCTGCAAGTTCTTGGTCGCGGGGGCAGGATTTGAACCTACGACCTCCGGGTTATGAGCCCGGCGAGCTACCAGACTGCTCCACCCCGCAATGTCTGGGCGCCTCATGTGCGCAAGGAAGAATATTACGCGGGAGTTCGGTAAACGGCAAGGAAAATCTCGTAGAGCATAATTCCTTCATATTTATATCTTTCAGCCCATGTGCCCCAGTAAACGAATCGCAGCCCAACGCCGGCAGCGCGTATACAATGGTGCGCGTCCTTTTACGCCGACACCGGGAGTAGACATGCTGCTCGCTATCGATATGGGAAACACGCAGACGGCCATGGGCTTGTTTGACGGAGACGAGCTGGTGCAGTCGTGGCGCATGCCCACCGACCGCTCCTTTACCGCCGACGAGATCCACGTGCGCCTGATGGGCTTCTTTAAGATGTACGACCTCTCGCTCGATGCGGTCGACGCGATCGCCTTTGCCGGCGTGGTGCCGCAGCTCTCGCGCGAGTGGCACGCCGTGGCCGACCGCATCGCGGCGGACGCTATCGTCATCGGCCCGCAGACCGCCGCCGTGACCAAGCTGCGGGCGGCGCGCCCCCAGGCCGTGGGCGCGGACCGCATCGCCAACGCCGTCGCCGCCGAGACCTTCTACGGCGCCCCGGCGATCGTGGTGGACTTTGGCACCGCGACCAATATCGACGTCATCGACGAGGACGGCTACTACATTGGCGGAGCGATCGCCCCGGGCATCCGCATTTCGATGGACGCGCTCGCCGCCCGCGCGGCCAAGCTCGCCAGCGTTCCGCTCGAGGCACCCGAGCACGCCATCGGCCGCGATACCGAGGAGTGCATTAAGGTCGGCGCCGTAACGGGGGCCGCCGCCATGGCTGAGGGCCTGGTCGCGCGCATGAAGCGCGAGCTGGGCCGCGAGGACGCCACCGTCATCGCCACAGGCGGCCTTGCCGGCATCGTTGCCGATTCGACCGACGCCTTCGACGTGGTCGACGGCCAGCTCACCATCAAGGGCATCTGCGAAATCTACCGTCGCATGCAGGAGCAGGGGTAGGCTCAGGCAAAGCCGCGATCCGGCAAACATCCGCCAACCCTATTCCTCAAAACTGAATTATTTTCAATTTTGAGGAATAGGCCGAAAGCGCACTACGCCTCGCCGGCCAGCCATCTCGCCAGGTCCACAATCTGCACCCCATCGCGATCTGTTGTCTCGTGATGCGTACGGGCGAGAATCATCTTGGGATACGCATCGCCAATGCTCAGGAGCGGCGAAATCTCCCGTTCAAACGTCTTATCCGAGCCGATGTCGTCACTCACCTGAATGTAGAACTTCTCGCTTCGCTTGATTGCTACAAAATCTATTTCCTTTTTGTAGAGCACGCCGACGTACACCTCGTATCCGCGACGCAGCAGCTCGATGGCCACCATATTCTCGTACACACGACCCCAGTCCATATCGCGCGTGCCGAGCAAAGCGTATTTAAACGCATGATCCGCCAGGTAATACTTCTCGCCGCTCTTGAGGTATTTCTTGCCGCGAATGTCGTATCGACGCACCTTATAGAAGGCGAACGCGTCGCACAGGTATCCCATATACGTGCCGACCGTCTTGTTCGTAATCTTCAGCCCGTCCGCATTCAAAACGTCCGTGATGTTGCGGGCCGACGTGATGTTGGAGACATTGTCCATCATGTAATCGGCAATGCGCAGCAGCGCCGATTCATTTCTCACGTTATGCCGCTGTACGATATCCCTCACGATCAGCGTCTTAAAGACGTTGGAGAGATATTGATAGCGCTGCTCCCGCATCGGATAGGGGTAGGAGCCGGACATGCCGCCGGTCCGCGCGTACTCGTCAAAGTCGCGGTCGACCTCGCCCTCATCGCTGTAAGAGCGATACTCCTCAAACGAGAACGGGAACACCTCGATCTCGAACGTGCGCCCCGTAAAGAGCGTCGACAGATCGCTCGACAGTAAAAAGGCGTTCGATCCGGTAATGAAAATGTCGTACTGCTCGGATGCGTGAAGGCTGTTGATAGCGCGCTCAAAGCCGTCGCACATCTGAACCTCGTCGATAAGCAGGAAGTTTTGCTTGCCGGGCGCCCGACGCTCTTTTACGTAGGCAAGTAGCGCATGGTATTCGAGCAGGCCCTCGAATTCATCGAGGTTGAAATTGATATGGATGACATTTGAATCGGGCAGGTTGGCCTCTACGTAGTCGCGAAGGGCTTCGAGCAATTTCGATTTTCCACTACGGCGAATGCCCGTGATGACCTTGATATCCGGCACGCCGATAAGACTCGTCAACGTATCCATATACGACGTTCTATTGATGAGTTTCATTGGCGGCCTCCCTAAGGTCTTGCGTTGCTATTCCTCAAAATCGAAAATTTTTCAGTTTTGAGGAATAGGCTCTGCAACGAATATACCTCGTGAAAGGTCGAGCCGGCTTAACTCTATTCCTCAAAAACGAAAATCTTTCAGTTTTGAGGAATAGGGCGGACGTGGCCATCCCCTCTGCTCACGCAAAAGCCCTCCCCGGCGCAGACCGAGGAGGGCTTCGTTGTCATCGTTGTCTTTGTGAGCGAATCCGCGCTACAGCCCGCGAATCCGCACGGCCTCGGGCGGAAACTCTTGCTCGCCAGCGTCGGTCTTGATGGTCGCGCGGCCCCAGATGTCCAGGCCCGCAAACACGCCGACCGCGAGCGGCAGGCCGTTGGGCGACACCGCCGCGACCTGACGGCCCAGCAGCGGCACCATATCGAAGTACTCACCCAGCACCGGAGCCAGCGGGCCGGCAGCGCCCTGAGGCGTGTTCGCGGCAACCGCCCAAGCGCCAACGCGGGCGAGCAGGGCGGCGGTCAACGCCTCAACCAGCGCTTCGTCGGCCATATCCACGCCAAGCTCACTCAACGCCGTACGCTCAATATCCACCGTCACCGCGGCAAACATGCCCGCAGCACCGGCGCCGCCGTTAACGGCGACGCGCGCGAGCGACGTCTCAAACGCAGGCGCGCCGCACACGATATCGCTCGGCCACTGGATGCCAACCTTGCCGGCAAGCCCCAGGCCCGACGTTGCGGCCGTACCCGCGAGCGCGTCCATCATGCCCATCGCGGCCACAAACGGCAGGCCGTGGAAGGCGTGCATGTTCACATCCGGGCGCACGACCAGCGAAAACGTCAGCGACGCATCGCCCGCACTCCACGCGCACCAGCCCGCAGACACGCCCTCGCGACCCGCGTCGCGCGCGGCGTTGAGCTCGGTGCCAGCGGCAACAGCATTCATCTCAATCATCTACATACGCCCCAATTCGCCCACGATATGGCCCACGCGGTCCTCGGGCTCCTTGACCTCGACGCCGTTGTAGCGGAAGAACCGCGCCGGATCGTGCATCAGGTCTTCGAGCGGTACCAGCACAAAGTCGCGCTCGCCAATGAGCGGATGCGGCAGGCGCAGCTTTTTGCCGCCGTGGGTCTCGCCGTCCATCCACAGCAGGTCCAGGTCGATGGTGCGCGGGCCGTTGGCCTTGGCCTTTTTGGAACGGTCGCGGCCCAGCTCGGCCTCGATCTTCATGAGCTCGTCGAGCAGCACCAGCGGCGCCAGCTCTGTCTTGATCTCGATGACGGCGTTGGCAAACGCGTCCTGGCGCGTCTCGTAGGCCGGCTCGCTCTCGTAGATGCGCGAGCAGTTGGACACGCAGGTGAGCGGGATCTCAGCGATCATGTCGCGCGCGGCGCGGATGTTGTCGCAGCGATGCCCCAGGTTGGATCCCACGGCCACAAACGCGCGGCGCGGCTGCGGCTTGGCAACGGCCCAGTAACCGTTCAGGAACTGCGCAAAGCCGGCGACGTCGTGCACGCGCACGATGTTGGCGCCGGCTTGGATGGCACCCAGGCATACGCCAAACGTGGCGGCATCGCGCGCGGCAGCCTCGGTCACGCCCGAGACGGCGCCCACAAAGCGCTTGCGCGACACGGCGCACATGAGCGGATAGCCCAGCGACGCCATCTTGGCGGTCTCGCGCTGGATGACGATGTCCTCGTTGGCTGACTTGCCAAACCCCGGGCCGGGATCGATGCAGATGCGGTCGCGCGACACGCCGGCATGGATGAGCGTGCGGGCCTGGTCGGACAGAAAGCCCATGACGCGGCGCATGATGGGCGCCGAATCGGGCAGGGTGAAGCGGCGGAGCTGCGAGGTGGGCACGTAGGCTTCCTCGCGGCGGGCGCTGCGGCGCATCATGGCGGCCAGGTGGTCGCTGGGTTCCGGCGCGGCCTCGGCGGGTGCGGGCGCGGCCTCGGGTGCAGCGGTCTCGGCGGCAGGGGCGACCTGCTCGGCAGCCTCCTGTTCGGCTGCGGGCTCGGGCGCGGGCTCCGGTTCGCCAAACGGCAGCGAGGGCTGCACCACGCCGCCCGGAAGCTTGGCCTCGGCCTTGGGTTCGCCCAGCAACTTGCCGCGACGGCGGCGAGCCGGCTTCTCGGCCTCGCGCGCAGCCTCGGCAGCCGCCTCGCGCGCCTTCTCGGCAACAAACGCCGCGGCAGAGGTATCCAGCTGCACCGTCGCGTGCGTGCGTGCGGGCGCAGCGACCTCGCCGGCATGCATCACGATGACGCCGCAAGTGCTCGTCTTAACAAACTCGACCATCTTGGGGTCGGTGAAGCCCGTCACGTCGTTGACGATCGAAGCCCCGCAGCGCACGGCCGCCTTGGCTACTGCCACATGGCGCGTGTCAATCGAGACGATGGCGCCCTCCTTGGCCAGCGCGCGCACGACGGGTAGCACGCGACGCGCCTCCTCGTCGGGGTTAACCGGGGTAAAACCGGGGCGCGTGGACTCGCCGCCCACGTCGATAATGTCGGCACCGGCGTCGAGCATCGCCAGACCGTACTCAATCGCGGCATCCGGATCGAAGTGCTCGCCGCCATCGCTAAACGAATCGGGCGTCACGTTGAGGACGCCCATGATGCGCGGACGGTCAAAGCTGAGCTCGTACTTTCCGCACCGCCATGTCTTGCTGTCGTTCGCCATGAACATCCTCCTAAAATGCCCGCGCCGCCGCGCTCGGGCGCTGGCGACGGGGTCGCTTTGCAATCAGTCTTTCTATTGTATCCGCGCGCGCGGGCTAGAACGCAAACGCTGCCGCGATGTCGCAAGAAATCAGCAGGTCGGCATTTGCGTCCTGATCGGTGGGCGCCAAATTGCAAATGGCCAGCGTATCGCCGGTAAAGTAGCGCGTCAGGCCCGCCGCCGGGTACACCACGAGCGAGGTTCCGCCCACGATGAGGGCGTCGGCCGCGGCGATGGCGGCAACGGCGCCGGTGAGCACGCGCTCGTCGAGCGGCTCCTCGTAGAGCACCACATCGGGCTTGATGCGGCCGCCGCACGCGGGACACACGGGCACGCCCGCAGCGTCCTCGTGTTCGCGCGCACAAATCCACTCGGCGCTATAGACCACGCCGCACGCCTGGCAGACATTGCGGTGGACCGAGCCGTGCAGCTCGAACACGCGCTGCGAGCCGGCTGCCTGGTGCAGGCCGTCGATGTTTTGTGTCACCACGGCATCGAGCTTGCCGGCTCGCTCCAGCTCGGCCAACTTGGTGTGGCAGCGGTTGGGCTTGGCGTTAAGCGCGATCATCTTGGTGCGGTAAAAGTCGAAGAACTCCGCCGGATGCGTCTCGTAAAAGCTGTGCGAGAGCATGGTCTCGGGAGGATAGGCAAACTGCTGGTGATATAGGCCGTCTACGCTGCGGAAATCGGGGATACCGCTTGCCGTGGAAACGCCCGCGCCGCCAAAGAACACCACGTGATTATGGGTTTCGAACAGCTTCGCCAGCGCGGCGGAGGCTTGCTTGGGATCCGATATTGCCTGCGTCATACGTGTCCTCCGTCCGTGTCGCCGGGACGGCGGCGTTTACACCGTCACCCGCGGGGCCCATCCCGTCCTTGTTGCGTTAATCTTAAGCCTGCCAACCCCGTCGAAAGGACACCATGCCTCAGACTTACACCTTTGCTTCGTGGAACGTTAACGGCCTGCGTGCCGTACTCAAAAAGGACCCGAGCTTTATTCAGATCGCACAGGAACTCGACGTCGACATCCTGGCGCTGCAGGAAACCAAGCTGCAGGAAGGCCAAGTTCAGGTCGACCTGCCCGGCTACCACCAAACCTGGAGCCACGCCGAGCGCAAGGGCTACTCGGGCACCGCGGTCTTTAGCCGCCAGGAACCGCTGCGCGTGCTGCACGCCGACGCGCTGCTGCCTTATGCCGGCGAAGGCGAGGCTGCCGAGCTCGTAGCCCAGGCTGCGACCGAGGGCCGCGTCTGCGCGCTCGAGTTCGACAAGTTCTGGTTCGTGGATGTCTACACGCCCAACGCTCAAAACGAACTCGCCCGCATCGACGTTCGTATGGCCTGGGACGACGCCTACCGCGGCTTTTTGAGCGCGCTCGAGCGCGAAACCGGCAAGCCCGTGGTGACCTGCGGCGACTTTAACGTGGCGCACGAGGAGATCGACCTTAAGAACCCCAAATCCAACCGCGGCAACGCAGGCTTTTCGGACGAGGAACGCGGCAAGTTTACAGAGTTGCTCAATGCCGGCTTTACCGATACCTGGCGCGCGGCCAATCCGGACGCCGAGGGTGTCTACAGCTGGTGGAGCTACCGCTTTAATGCCCGCAAGAACAACGCCGGCTGGCGCATCGACTACTTCCTGGTGAGTGACGCAATCGCAGCCAACGTGCGCGACACCGGCATCCGCGGCGACATCTTTGGCAGTGACCACTGCCCCGTCACCCTCACCCTAGAGCTCTAGCCCCAACTAATCCCCTGGGGACGGAGGAAAAGGGATCATTTTCACCTCGCGAGGGCATCCACGCGGCCCGCTTGTCACGAAACTGGCCCATCTACTACGTTTAAGCCACCACCCTCAACCACAGCGAACAACGCAAAAAGAAAACCGCAGGTAGAAAGCCTGCGGTTTTTCATAAAACGCGGTTGTGTTTGGGGGTGTCGGGCCAAACGTAGTAGATAGGCCGATTCCGTGGCGGGCGGGTTCAGCTGATTCCCTGGGAACGTCTGGAGGCGAAAGAAAACGGATCAATTTGGCTCTCTGAGGGCCACGATGCCCGTCGTATCAGCCGGCTATTTCAAAACTATGCCGGTTTACGGGGCTGAATCGCGAACCCCCAACCATACGCAATTCCGAAATAATAAAACCGCAGGTAAACGGCTTGCTCTATTTCAAAAATAGCCGGCATGGTCTGCTTGTGCCAATCTGGCCCCGTAAACCGGCATAGTTTTAAAATGGCACTTCGGCAGTATTGATTCCCGCCCCGGCGCAACCAGCCCTACAGCCCGCACTTCACGACGACTCGGTTGATGCGGCGACACCAAGGCTTGTACAGGGCGACCAAAAACACGCAGGTCGCAAGGCCGTGCGTGATATCGAACGGCACCGCCGTGGCAAGACGCGCCATGGCACCCGCCCACGTGAGCGGTTGAACAAAACCGATAATGTCGTAGGCGTTGATCACAACGCCGTACAGCAAACCCGAAGCAAAGCCGTAGGTCAGCAGCGCCGGCATACGCACGGTGCCATCGGCGCGATCAAAAGCGCCGGCATGCGCCAGCGCACCGCCAACGTATCCCACGAGCCCCCAGGCATACATCTGCCACGGCGTCCACATGCCCTGTCCAAAAAAGAAATTGCTGCTCAGCGCCGCCAGCGCGCCAACCATAAAACCATTGCGGCGGCCAAGCGTCGCCCCCGCGATAATGGCGATGGCACTCACGGGTTTAAAGTCGGGAATGGGGCCAAACAAGATGCGCCCCGCCGCGGCCAACGCCGCCAGAACCAGCGTTGGCATAATCTGGCGCAGGCCCGGTCGCGACGCCTCGTAGCCTGCAAAGAACAGCGCAAGCACCAGCGCCACCACGACAAGCATGGCGAGTGCCGCCTGCTCAACGCCCGCCAGCAACGCCGCAGCCATCACGGCTGGCACCGCCAGCAGCAGCGGGATCTCCAGTTTTGCGAGCAGGCGCGCGACGCGATAATCCGTCATCCCATCACGCCCTATAAAACACGTTGTCGGCAAAGAAGTCGGCCGGCGGCTCCATGCAGGCAATCTCACCGTCAAACATCATGGCAATGTCATCGGCAACCTGCTCGACAAAATCCAGATCGTGCGTGGCCATGATGACGGTGCCGCCAGCCTTCGCATGGTCACGCAGGGCGCGGGCGATAATGCAGCGGCTGGCCAGGTCCAAACCCTTGGTGGGCTCATCGAGCAATAGCAGTTCGGGGCCGATCAACAGCAGCTTTGCCAACGCAAGCAGCTGACGCTGTCCGCCCGAAAGATCGTACGGATGGCGCCCATCCAGACCCGACAGCCCCAAGCTCGCCGCACGCTCCCGCGCCAAGTTCTCGTCATATCCGCAGGTCGAGGCCCATTCCATCAGCTCATCGCGAACCGTCTCGGCAACCAGCAGGGCCTTGGGGTTCTGCGGCAGCAGCGCCGCCGAGGCCGCTCCGCGCACCATGCGGCCGCGCTGCAGCTTGGCGGTCTTGGCCAGCACCGAAAGCATCGTCGACTTGCCGCAGCCGTTTCCGCCCACGACTGCATGCACCGCGCCAGCCGAAAACGACGCATCGAGCCCGCGCAGCACCCAACCGCCCGCGCGATCGTAGCGAAACCAGCCTTCCGACAGGGTGGTAGCCGACCCAGCGTGCATTTTTTGGAGTATTCTGCTTCCATCCGTGCGCGGGAAGGCTTCCGAGCCGTTCTCGAGCGACGTTTGCGCCACAAATTCGGACGATTTGTCCAATTCCGAGCTTTTTTTCGCGCTCGATACGTCCCCGGGCGGCTCCAGAGAGTCCAAATTGTCCTCACGCCTGCTGAATACTCCGTTTTTTGCACATCGGATGGCACCCCACCCCAACATGTCATCAGAAAACAGCGATTCTCGGCGTCCCAAAGAAGCCATATCTGCCACCTCGCGCACGCGGCCGCCCTCAATCCGATACGCGCACGTCGCATATTCGAGCATCGGGCGCGGCTGGTGCGTTGCCACAACAACCGTGCAACCCAGCTCGCGGTTCACGCGAAACAGCGCGTGCAGAAAATTTTTCTCGGCAACAGGATCGAGCTGGGACGTGGGCTCGTCGAGCAGCAGCACGCGCGGGCGCAAGGCCAGCACGGCCGCCAACGACAGCAGCTGCTTGCGTCCGCCCGAAAGTGTATCGGTATCGCGGTGGAGCCAATCCTCCAGCCCAAAGAAATAGCTGGTCTCGGCTACGCGACGGCGCATCTCGTCGCGCGACATACCCAGATTTTCCAGGCCAAACGCCATCTCGTGCCACACGGTTTCGCACACGATCTGGTTCTCGGGATCCTGGAACACATAGCCCGCGCGCTCCGCCGATGCCCGCACGTCCATGTCGGCAACGTTCTCGCCCAGCACGCGCGCATCACCAGTGCGCTCGCCCGCCGGAGCGATCTCGGGCTTGAGCAGCGAGAGTAGCGTCGATTTGCCCGACCCAGTACCACCAACCAGCAGTGCAAACGCACCTTGGGGAACAGACCAGTCGAGCTCGTCGAGTACCGGCGCCTCAGCCCCGGGGTAGGTAAAGCTCAGGCCCCGCACCTCAATCGCAGGCACATCGGAGCCGCACGCCCCGCCCGTTACCGAGCAGTTATCCAACCGGGTCATCAGCCAAACCTCTTCTCGTCAATCGCGTGCAGCACACAGGGCAACACCATCCAAGCCGCGTACACAATATAGCCAGGCCACGGCGCCGGCACCGAAAGCTGCGGGTAAAACGAATACTGCGTCGTCGCGGTCCACGCCACCGCCACCGCGGCAGCACCAAGCAGCGCGAGCCCGACCAGCGCGGCAACGTCGCTGCACCCCAGTCGATACCGCGCATACGTCGTACGACGCGTCGCGGCACCCCACCCGCGCGAGCGCATCGCGTCCGCACGCTCCAGCGAATCTTCCATGCCCCAGCCCATCAACACGCTCGACGCCCGCAAGCGCGAGCGCACGGGGTCGGCCGGCGCGCGGCCCGGCACATCAATCGCATCCTGCACCGCCAACACCGTACGACCGCGGCGCAAAAACTGCGGGATAAGCCTCATGCACATCGAGATCATGAGCGCAATCACCGGTGCGGCATTGCCCAGCAGCGCGAGCACCTTGTCGTATTCGAGCATCGACGCCGCCGCCTCAAACCACAGCACGCTCGCCACAAACAGCCCGCCCATGCACAGGCCGTATACCATGCTCTCCAGATACACCGCGCGCATGCCAATACGGAACAGCTCCGTCGAGCCCGAGGCGCTAAACAGCGGATTGAGCACCGCGACGATCAAAATCACCGGCAGCTGCCAGCGGAGCGCGCCCAGCGTGCGGGCAGCCCCACGCGTCGCAAATCCATACGCCAGCCCGCCCGCAAGTGACAGCGCAATCAGTACCGGCTGCATCGAGAACATAGTGAGCCCCAGCGTCAGCACTATATAGAGTGCCGGCACAGCCGGATGCGACATCGAGAATGCCGCGACGGGCTCGCCGCCAAACTCCTCTCGTATGTTGTCCACGGGCACCCCCGTCCCCTCGCTCAAACAACAGCTCCGCAGCACCGCCAACGCCGCACGCAAGCAGTGCAACGCCACGCCGGCGGCGCAAGCCTCAACCGCCGCAAACCAATCGTTACGCGCTCGTCATATGCCTGCGGTATCATATTGCGCCGTGTATCGTTTCCAAACACACGTCTCTATAACGTAACAGGAGATCACATGGACGCAACCGCAATTATCCTCGCTGCCGGCGAGGGCACCCGCATGAAGTCGAACCACTGCAAGGTTTCGCACAAGATCCTGGGTAAGCCCATGGTCCAGTGGATCGTCGACGCTACCATCAAGGCCGGCTGCAGCCGCGTCGTGGTCGTCATCGGCAGCCACGCCGACGAGATGCGCGCCCTCATCGACGGCGCCTACGCCAACAGCGCCACCAAGGTCGAGTGCGTCGAGCAGACCGAGCGTCTGGGCACCGGTCACGCCGTGAAGGTCGCACTCGAGGCCTGTGGCATCACGCAAGGCCCCGTCGTGGTGCTCAACGGCGACCTGCCGCTCATCACCGCCGACACCGTCGCCAAGTTCGCGCAAACCGTCGCCACCGGCGA
>CABTZM010000052.1 GCA_902489295.1 uncultured Collinsella sp. | reverse complement strand
GATGGTGTGGAGCTCATCGATAAAGGCCAGACGCGCGGTGCCCACAGTAAACGCCAAGTTACCGTTCTCATCGGGAACAATCGCGCCGTCGAACTTCGCGGCGTCGCCGCCGATAAACTCGATGACGGCGGTGGCGGGCTTGGCCTCGCCGTTCTCGCCCTGCTCCTCAAACTCATCCTTGTAGTAATAGGTGCCGGTATCTGCCAGCGAGCCCGTTGCCGGCTTCGTGCATTCCTTATCCGTGTAAATAGGCGTCTGCTTCTGGAAGTAGTAGTAGCGGTTGGTGTCGGCCGGCTCAAAGGTCGCAACTGTATCGCCCAGCGCGCCGCCACTCCACTTGTTCGCGTAGAAATTCACGGTGTTGGCGCCGTCAACGACGGTCGTATTATGCTCGATGTAATCCTTGAGCCCCGTGATCTTCTCGGGCGTAAACAAGTTGTCGAGCGCAGCGCTCTTCACGCTCGAGGCATACTTCACCTGGATGGGCTTAACGTTGTCGACCGAAAGCTTGCCGTCTACGGTCTTAAAGTGGCTCTGCGGAATCAACGACGCAGGAATCTTGACCGTTACGATATCGCCGGTCTGGGGCTCGTCCTCTTTGGCATGCTGAACGGTGATGACCAGGTTCGCGGCATCACCCGTAAATGCGTAGGTGTCGACGTTGTCCTCGGTCTTTGTCGGCTTGTCAAACGTCGTGCCGTTGTATATAAAACCGTCGACCTGCATAAAGTCGCCCAGCTCATCGGTAAACGTGATGTAGCCGGACTTGGTCTCGTCGTAGCCCTTGTGGATTTCGGTCGGATAAGGCGGCTCCGACGTAATGGCCTGTGAGATGTCGTCGAAGACCTTCTTGAGCTCATCGGCGTTAGTCGCCGACTTGTAATAATCGTAGTTTTCCGCGCGCGCACCAAGATTATCGCTCGTATACGACGTGGCGCTGGGATAGTTACTCGACACGGCGTGCATGAACTTGTTTACGTCGCTCGTTCCCTTATTCGAGGGATCGGCAGCGGGATTCGCTCCGCTAAAGATGCCGATGGTATAAACGGTGGCCTTACCGTCCTTCATCTTCTTGGCAGCCGTTACGGCAGCATTGGCGACGTCAGAATCAAACTCACTGAAGCTCGTTGGCTTGCCGTCGGTAAAGAACACAACAATCTTCTTGGCGTCTTCGCGGCCAGAAGTGATATCCCCGGCCAGCTCCAGACCATAGTCGGCACGCGTGGCACCGGCAGGTTTGATTTCAGCAATTTTATTCTTGAGATCGGTTGCCTTGCCGCCGGAACAATCGGTCAGGCCCTCCACTACCTGCGAGTAGTTGTACCAAAATTGCCCCTGCCTGTACTGGTCATTGCCGATCTTATCGGTCTTATCGCCTGCAAACTTGACAATGGCAACCTTATGCTGTCTATCGACACCCTCGATACCTTCGTTTTGTTTGGCGATGGTGTCGATAAAGCTGTTCGCAGCGTTCTTCAGTGCATCGATACGCTGGGTGGAATCTCCACTACCCATAGGATCATTCATCGAGCCGGATGCATCCAGCACTAGCACGATGTCAAGCGGCGTGGTAACCGTCACGGTTGAATTGGATGTCGAGGACATAGCCGAAAGCGTAGTCAAGAAATCCGACTCTTCGTTTTCTCCGGTTGCCTCAACCGTTTTGTCGGTCCAGATTCGACCGACGTTTTGAGTCGTCACCTTATTGCCGCTGTGGCCGGCTGCCCATTTTTCCCAACGTCCGCTGGTGTCGGGGTCGACGACCGTCGGCCTGATCACTGTCGGCCCGTCCATTCCGGTACTGGACCTGGCGTTGGCCTCGGGCAGCATGGCGAATGCTGCGGCCGGCAGCACCAGCACTACGGCCAGTATCACCGCCAAGAGGCCCCTCGTGTACTTACCCATCGCGTCTCCCTTCTCGCAGGATCAGACCTTGCATCAGCCTAAAGTTACGAAATGAGACACAGTTAGGGCAGGTGACACACGTTCCAGATTCGGTTTTGGGCGTGAGACAAATGTCTCACCAAAGTTGAGACACGACGTTTTCGCAGGAAAACGGGTGCGACTCGGAGCCGACAGGCCAAAATGATCCGTTTTCCTCCGTCCCCGGGGAATCAGGGGCTGATACCAGCATGGTGTCATTTCAAAACTATGCCGGTTTACTACGATAAAAACGAAATCCCCGACCATACCCGCTTTTTTCGCAAAGTCGCAAGCCGTCTACCTGCAGTTTTGTTTTTACCAAATGCGGTGTGGTTGGAGATTGGCGATTTATCGTAGTAATCCGGCATAGTTTTGTTCGAGGCGGCCTAACCGCGCGTCTGTGCGCGGGGCCGGCGGGGCATTTTGCCCCGCCGGCCCCTGTTCCAGCTCTATTCCAGCGCTATTCCGGCTTGGTTTCTACCGTGGGAGTCTTGTCCACCGCAACCGGAGTACGAGCGGTGTCCATACTCAGGCAATGCTTGGGGCAGCTTTCGACGCACTCGCCGCACACCACGCAAGCGTACGGGTCGATCGACCAGGTGCCGCCCTTGCGATCAACCACCAACGCGCCCGCCGGGCAGCGGCGCGCGCACATACCGCAGCAAATGCACACGTCCATGTCGTTGACGATATGTCCGCGCAGGTGCTCGGGCGCCGCGAGTTCCTCCTGCGGATAGCACACCGTTACCGGCTGCTTGACCATAGAACCCAAGGCCGTCTTGGCAAATGTCAGTAAACTCATGCCGCGCCTACCTTTCCGTGCAGCTAATGCAGGGGTCGATGGTCAGGATAATCATGGGCACGTTGGCGATGAGCACGCCCTGTAGCGCGTGCGTCAGGCCCGCTAGGTTTTGCGACGTCGGCGTGCGCACGCGGAAGCGGTCCAGGTTCTTGGTGCCGTTGCCGCGCACATAGTAGTACGCCTCGCCGCG
This sequence comes from uncultured Collinsella sp., assembly GCA_902489295.1. GTDB lineage: Bacteria > Actinomycetota > Coriobacteriia > Coriobacteriales > Coriobacteriaceae > Collinsella. The sequence continues at coordinate 8,405 of CABTZM010000052.1, read as the reverse complement.
CGGCTGCTCAATCACGACCTCACCGCGGGCACCATCGGCCGGCGTGAGCTTGGTGCGCCCACCGATGCCGTCGTGCGGAATCTTTGCCACAAGCTCCTTGATAATGTCCATGGCCTGCGTGACCTCGGCGCAACGCACCTGACAGCGGGCATAGCAATCGCCGTCGGTGGCGACAATCGGCTCAAACGCCGCCAGATCCGCATAGGCGCCGTCGCCGAACATGCGCACGTCGTAGTCCACGCCCGAGGCGCGCCCGAACGGGCCGACCATCGAAAGCTCCAGCGCATCCTTCTTACTGATCACGCCCACGCCATGCAGGCGCTCGCCGCAGCTGTCGTCGTCCAAAAACGTATGCACCAGGGCCTCGTAATCGGGACGCATGGCATCGAGCGTCTGGACAATGCCCGCCAGCTCGGAGTCCTCGATGTCGTGCTTAAGACCGCCGATCTCGTTAATCGACAAAATCACGCGACCGCCGCAGGTGCTCTCAAATATCTTAAGAATCTGCTCGCGCAGGGTCCACGAACGATAGAACAGTGCCTCAAAACCAAAGGCGTCGGCGAGCAGGCCCAGCCACAGCAGATGCGAGTGGATGCGCGAAAGCTCGTGCAAAATGGTGCGGATATACTGCACGCGGCCGGGCACCTCGATGTCGAGCATGCGCTCGCAGGCGCTGGCATAGCCGTAACTGTGGCCCACGGCGCAGATGCCGCAGATGCGCTCGGCGATGTAGCCAAACTGATGCATGTCACGCTTTTCGGTGAGCTTCTCGAGCCCGCGGTGCACAAAACCGATCTGAGGAATCGCCTCGATAACGCGGTCGTCCTCGAGCACCAGATCCAGATGGAGCGGCTCCGGCAGCACCGGGGGCTGCGGGGCAAACGGAATTACGGAGCGATGTGCCATGGACCTTACGCCTCCTTTTTCTGCTTGTCGCGGGTGGCCTTGGCGGCAAGCGCCGCGCGGACCTTGGCCGCTTTCTCGGGATCCATGGCGGCGAGCTTTGCCTCCATCTCGGCGGCTTTGAGCGCGGCCTTGGCAGCAGCCTCATCATGCTGAGCATCGGAGCCGGCAGCCGCAGCGGGCTGGACGCCCGCAGCACCTGCGGCGTCGCCAGCACCCGCGGCACCCTCCCCCGCAGCAGCCGCAGCGGCCTTCTCAGCCGCGGCCTTGCGCGCCTTGGCCTCGGCAGCGGCGCGAACCTTCATGGCCTTCTCGCGCGCAGCCTTCACCTCGGGCGTGATCACGCTCATAGGCTCGGCCGTCGAGACCTGGTAGAAAAAGCCCTTAAAGTCGATCTGCATATCGGCGATGGCAAGGCCAAACAGGTCGTGCGCCTCGTTCTCAAACGGGAACACCGCCGGATAGTACGAGCTGATGGACGGGATCTCCTGGTACTGGTCGATACCCTCGACCACCAGATTCTCGAACGCATAGCTGCCGTCCTGCGCGATGTGCTCCCGCGCGGCGCGGACGTTGATGAACGTATAGACCAGGCGATACGAACCGTCGTCCACACAGCGCTCGGCGTGCATCTGCACAAAGCGCGCGCCGGCGCCCTTGAGCGCCTGCACATGCGGCAACAGCCCATCGATCCCGACGGTGGTATAGATTGCCTTTTGCATTACTCGGCCTCCTTTGCAGCGGCGGGCGCACCGTCAGCCGCGCCTGCGTCGACACTGGCACCATCAGCCCCGGCTCCCGTAGCGGCCACAAACCCGTCCTCGCCCAGCTCAACGCCACCGTCCCAGGTTGCGGCGCCACCCACGGTGAGCGGGTCACCGCCGGCACGCATCACGGCCTCCTTCTGGTCCAGAATGCCGCACGCCTCCACGATGGCATCGATCACGGTCTCGGGGCGAATGGCGCACCCGGGCGCGTACACGTCCACGGGAATCGCGCGGTCCACGCCGCCGATCACGTTGTAGGCATCGCGGAACACGCCGCTCGAGCACGCGCAAATACCGCACGCCACCACGCACTTGGGCTCGAGCATCTGGTTGTAGATCTGGCGCACGACGGGCAGATTCTGCGCATTGACCGAACCCGTCACCAAAAAGATATCCGCATGCTTGGGGTTACCGGTGTTGACCACGCCAAAGCGCTCCGCATCGAACAGCGGCGTGAGCGAGGCCAGCACCTCGATATCGCATCCGTTGCAGCTCGAGCCGTCGTAATGAATAACCCACGGCGAGCGCGACATTTTATGATCCATGGATGCCGCCTCCTAAATAAACACGTCGACGAGGATGGGCATGAGGTTGAGCAGGCCAAACACCAGCGCCACGCCCCAGCCGAGCTTAAAGCAGCTGCGCCAGGTGCTACGGGCGAAGGTGTTGTCGATCAGCACCTCGACAAAATACGTCGCGGCCATCACGACCAGGGCAACCACCCAGCTCACCGGGTTGTCCCAGACAAAGAACATGCCCACCCACATCAAAAACAGCACGGTCTCGCACCAGTGCATGAGGGTCATCTTGGCCAGCGTGCCGCCGCTCATCTCGGTGGCGACGCCCTGGACGATCTCCTGGTGCGCGTGATGTGAGTACGAAAGGTCAAACGGCGACTTGCGCAACTTGATGGTGAGCACCGCAAGCAGCGCGAGAAAAATGGGCGCACTGTACACGATGATGGGGACCGACTGCCCGGTCACGGCGATGGAGTCGAAGCTGTCGGTGGCAAGATACAGGCCCACACTCATCAGCAAAACGGCGGGCTCGTAGCTCATAACCTGCAGCAGCTCGCGGTCGGCGCCGACCTGCGCAAACGGGCTTTGCGTCGAGGCAGACGCCAGCACCACAAAGATCGCGGCGAGCGTAACCATAAAGGCGCACAGCAGCGTGTTGGAGCCCGACACAAAGATGCCGCCGCCCACCACAGTGAAGATGAGCGCGCATGCCATGTAGGTGTCGTCCATGGTGTTTACGCTGGCAGGAGCCTTGCGCAGCAGCTTGGCAACGTCGTAGAACGGCTGCAGCAGGCGCGGGCCCACACGCCCCTGCATGCGGGCCGATAGCTTACGGTCAATACCGTCGATCATGCCGCCCACAAGCGGCGCGATCAGGGCAAACGCCACGGTGCCAATAAAAATGCCCGCGACGCCCGAACCTTCGAAATACTTACCGCGCAGCACCGAGGGCGCGCTCATGGCAAGCCGCTCGGGTCCAATCCACGCGCAGCACAGCAGCGCAAACAGGATAATCGCACAGCACACGACACTGCCGGCGGGGCCAAGGCGCTTCTCGCCGAGGGCATCCTCCAGGTACCAGTTGCGCTTTTCGGCCTTTACCTCGTGGCCCATTGAGCCGTGGAAATGACGGTAGCTGTCGGTCCCAACGCCCGAAAGGTACACGTTTACGTGCGGCTTGTTGCTCACGCGGAACGAGGTCAGCAGCACCACGGCGATAAACGCCACGATGACCACCATCAGATACATGGCGTCCTTGCCAATAACGTGCGGCACGCGGCCAAACACCATGGCCAGGTAGGGCGACACCAGGCCGCTCGAGATGAGCGGGAACGCCACGCAGCACAGCACCAGCAGTGCGGCGATGGTGTTAAGCGCCGCCCACTCGGTCTTATGGACATTGACCTCAACGTTTTGAGCCGTGGGGTCTACGCCCGAAAGCTTGGCGAGCCACTTGCCCCAGAAGAAGAATGTCGCGGCCGAGCCAAAGGCCAGCACCATGATCATGAGCACGTTGCCGGTCTGCGCGAACGCCACCAGGGCCCCCCACTTGGACACGAGCATGCCAAACGGTGCCACGAACATGCCCATGATGCCCAGCATCATCAGGCGTGTCAGATGCGGCATGCGGCTGAACATGCCGTCCATGTCCTCGATGTTGCGGCTGCCAATGTGATGCTCGGCGGTGCCCACGCACAGGAACAGCAGCGACTTGGCCACCGTGTGGAACAGGACCAGGAAGATGGCGGCCCACACGGCCTCGGGCGCGCCGACGCCCAGGCAGGCGCTGATGAGGCCCAGGTTGGAGATGGTGGAATACGCGAGCACGCGCTTGGCGTTGCTCTGCGAGATGGCCATGAGGGCGGCCAGCAAAAACGTGATGGCGCCCACGCTGGTGACCATAAAGCCCGTCACGGGATAGGTGGCGTAGAGCGGGCTGAGCTTGACCATCAGGAACACGCCGGCCTTGACCATGGTGGACGAGTGCAGCAGGGCGCTCGTGGGAGTGGGGGCGACCATAGCACCGAGCAGCCAGGTATGGAACGGCATCTGCGCGGCCTTGGTAAGGGCGGCGAGCGACAGCAGGACGACCGGCATCACCAGCAACGCGGACCGCGCGGTGCCGGCCTCGGCAAGTCTGATCATGCCGGCGATGGTCATCGGCATGCCGTTAAGGTGCAGGAACATAAGGCCCGCCAAAAACGCGATGCCGCCCAGCATGTTGAGGATGATCTGGGTAAAGGCGTTTTTGATGGCCTCGGGCGTGCGCGTGTAGCCAATCATAAGGAACGAGCACACGGTGGTGATTTCCCAACCGCAGAACAGCCACTCCAGGTTGTCGCTCGTCACGATGACGAACATGGCCGAGAGGAACAGGAACATAAGCGCCAGGAACTGCGGGCGACGGTCGGGCGCGGTCTGCCCGCGCAGCGCGGCCTCGTGCTCATCGTGGGCTTGGAAGTCCTTCATGTAGCCCAGGGCGTAAACGCAGATGAGGCTGCCGACGATGCCGACGGCAAGCACCATGATCACGCTCATGTAGTCCAGGTAGAGCGGCATGGCGGTGACGACCTCGGCCGCGGGCAACGTCATGGCCGCAAAGGCGACCGAGCCCACCAGCTGCACTACGCCAAGCACCGTGGTGAGCGTGCTCTTATATTTGCGCGCGTTGTACAGGATGACGGCGCACAGGATCACGTCGATGGCAGAGCTGATGATCGAAAGCACGTGCGAGGCGTCCGGCGCGACCTCGAAGCTCTGCGGGCCCGTGCCAAAAAACATGACGGCGACTACGACTGTCACCGCCATAATAATGCCGGAGCCTATGAGTCCCACCGCATCGCGAGCGCGGTCACCGCGCGCGAGCAGTATGCCCAGCGCCGGTACCAGCGGAAACAGGGTAAGGACATACAGTAGCGTCATACCATCACTCCCCCATGCTAAAACGCTTAATCAACAACACGTTATAACGCAAATTGGGAGGTACGATGGCTAGTCTTCGGTCAACTGCAGAGTTTTGGACGTGCGGGGTAAGGGGATTGTCCGGAGGGGAGTAAGCAGGCTGGGCGGGCTTATCGCGGCGGAAAGCCCACATGCCGTTGCGTACGGTTTATTGGCCATGTTGGAGGATGCCCCCGAGGGGCTCGCGGGCAAACCGAGACGTCGCACCGGCAAGAAAAATGCGCCCCTGTGGGCGCACCATCCCGCTCGCTATTCCGCCTGCTTGACGCGCGGTTTGCGACCGCGCGGCTTATCGACCAGCGCATCCGCGCCGCCGTCGCGATACTGGCGGCACCATGCCTTGACCGAAGACTCGCTGGGAATCTTGTGCTTGATCATGGCTTCGCGAACCGTTAAGCCGTTTTCCAAGCGGTCCTTGACCACGGCGAGCTTGACTTCGTACGAATAGGCGTGATGATGCGAACCGGCGTTGAGCACAGCGTCGGCACCGCCCACGGCATACGCGCGGGCCCACTGACGAGCCGTGGCCTGGGGAATGCCAAGCTCCGCGGCGAGGGCGCGATGACCGACCCCCTCTTGGAGGATCTCGACGGCGCGCTGCCTAACCTCGGGCGCATGCGTACGAGTCCTTGTTGCTTCTGACATACCTGCCACTTCTTAGCCTTAACCGTTAATCTGCTTTCTTACGTGCAAGTTAGATAGTAGCATTTTACTGTTTGCTCAAAGCAGTTAATTAAAATAGACGCGGCGTTATCTGGGCATTTGGCACCAAATTACGACATTTCTTTATCGATTATTTACGCTGGTAGCTGACTCGCAGCTAATCGTCATTCGCTTGTCAACAAAATTGGCATCTCTCTATGTCCTTTGGTATAGAGGATATAGTTATTAACCCCTCCCTCAATAATTTTGAGTGATCTGCAAGGCAGTAGACGTCCTCACTCCTCATGATTACCGCGCATTGCCATCCACCGGAGCAAAACAAAAAGGGCGGGACCCGCTGCGCTTGCAGGCCCCGCACCGGTTGACACCCGACGGGACACAGCCGGACGAGGCGGATCCGTGCTACCGCCCCGTCCCGCCGCGATGTTCAACTACAACTCGTTGGCCGCGTGATACGCCGTGCGGATGGCGCTCGCAATGTCGGCGGTGCGCTCGCCCGAGCAGTCGCCCACGCAGGTCACGGGCACCGTCACGCCGTCCAGGTCAAACGCGTTGGCCTTGGAACCCACGGCCATCACCACGTAATCGCAGGCGATCTTCACCGGCTCCTCGGCGCCGTCCTCGGCGGTGCGAACGGCCTCCACGCCCTCATCGGTAATGGCGGTCAGGCGGGTCTTCACGTGCTGCTCCACGTTGTGCTCGGCAAAGTCGCTCATAATCAGCGGCAGAATGGTCTCGGACTCGCCCGCGGCAATCTTGTCGAGCATCTCCACGATCGCCACCTCGCAGCCGTGCTGCAGCAGGTACTCGGCGGTCTCGGTGCCCACCAGGCCGCCGCCAATGACGGCGACGCGGCCCGCGAGCTCCACCTTGCCGGCCAGCACGTCCCAGCTCGAGACGACCTTCTCCGAGTCGGCACCCGGAACGGGGATGACCACGTCGTGCGCGCCCACGGCCACAATCGCGGCGTCGGCGGCGTTGAGGTCATCTGCCGTAGCGGCGTGGTTAAGTTCAACCTTCACGCCCAGGCCAGGCAGAATCTTCTCGTAGTACTCGACCGAGCGCATGATCTCGTCCTTGCGCGGAGGCGCGGCTGCCAGCACAATCTGGCCGCCCAGATGATCGCTTGCCTCGTAGACGGTCACGTCGTAGCCGCGCTTGGCCGCCACGCGCGCGGCCTCCAGGCCGGCGATGCCGCCGCCCACCACGGCGATCTTCTTGTCGCCCTCGCCCGGCTTAATGGCGATGGTCGCCTCGTCGCCGTTCTCGGCATTGAGCACGCACGAGATGTACTTGCGGTTTTGAATTGCGTCGACGCAGCCCTTGTTGCAGTTGAGACACTCGCGGATGGGCTCGCCGGTCGCGGCCTTCAGCGCAATGTCGGGGTCGCACATGAGCGAACGGCCATAAGCGATGATGTCTGCCGAGCCGTCTTCCAGGATCTTCTCGCCGGCCTCGACCGAAACCACGCGGCCGACGGTTGCCACCGGCACGGAGACCAGGGCCTTAACGCGCTCGGCCACGGGCAGCGTCCAGTTGTAGGGCATGGCGCCCATGGGCGGAATGGTGTCGCCCATGTTGCCGGTGTGGTTTGCCTGCGCGACCTGGATCATGTCGATGCCGGCGCCCTCGAGCAGCTTGGCAAACTCGCAGGCCTCGTCGGGCTGCAGACCGCCCTTGCCGCGCGGCGTGCCGTCGGGGTTCTCCATGATCACGGGGAGCTTGTACTCCACCATCAGCTCCGGCGCGGCCTCCTTAATGGCGGCGACGACCTCCAGCGCGTAGCGGACGCGGTTCTCGAACGAGCCGCCGTACTCGTCGGTGCGCTGGTTAAGGATCGCGGAGCACAGCGAGCCCACCAGACGGTCGCCGTGGACCTCGATGGCGTCGATGCCGGCCTGCTGCGCGCGGGCGGCCGAGGCGGCGATGGCCTCTTTGATCTGGGTGAGCTGCTCGACGCTCGCCTCGTTTACAAAGTGCTGCATGTCGTGGTGCAGCTTGGCGTAGGCCTGCTTGCGGATCTCGTTGGACTCGGCCATCTTGGCGGCGAAGATCTCCTCGTCGCCGGCGGCCTTGGCCTCCTGCGCGGCCTTGGCGGCGGCCATGGAGCCCATGACCATGCGGCCGACGCCGGGCACGTCGTACTCGGGGTGGAACAGCTGCAGCGCGACCTTGGCGCCGTGCTTGTGAACGGCGTCGGCCAGTGCCTTAAACGTGGGGATCTGAGCGTCGGTCGCCAGCTTGGGCGTAGGGCTCGCGGTCATGACGGGAGCAACGTCGCCGATGACGATGTAGCTCACGCCGCCACGGGCCAGGCGCTCGTAAAAGGCTAGGCTGCGCTCGCCGATGGAACCGTCGCGCTCCTCGTAACCGGTGGTCAGCGGCGGGAACATAATGCGGTTCTTGAGCTCAAGGGGGCCAACCGTAATGGGCTGGAGCAGCTTGGGTGCAGGGGCGGTCATGGACATTCCTCTCTGATAAGCGCGGCGGCGATGGTACCGCGTAGTTGTCTAGAGGATATTACATGGGGGTACGGGCCCGCAGCTGAAATCGGCGGATAGCAGCCAGCGGCAGGGGGGGGGGGGGCGGGGGG
>CABTZM010000051.1 GCA_902489295.1 uncultured Collinsella sp. | reverse complement strand
GCGAACAGGTCGCTGTCCGTGGCGCGCGCCAATCGATTTGCGACGTTCATGGTGGTTCCCGTTGCGCTGAAATAAGCTACGAGTGTATTAGACATCCGGAATCCTTTCGTTATTGCGGGTTAGGTTTATGGCGGGGTACTACTCGGCTTGGCTCGCGTCGTCGTAGACTTCCTTGGCCATGTTGAAGGCCGCCCAGGCGTTGGGCCAGCCGGCGTAGAAGGCGATGTGGGTGAGGATCTCTGCCATCTCCTCGCGCGTCACGCCGTTTGCGCGGGCGCTGGCCAGATGGTACTTGAGCGAGCTGTCGGTAATGCCCTTGCCGATGAGGGCGCTCACGGTGACGATGCTGCGCAGCTTGAGCGGCAACTTGTCCTCGCGATTCCAAACCTCGCCAAAGAGAATGTCGTCGTTGAGATGCGCGAACTCGGGCGCGAACTCGCCCAGCGCATCGTGGCCCGCGGTCTGTTTAATGGTCATGGTGGTTACTCCTTTGATGTGCGTGAACAGTGCCCGGTTGAGACGCTGCGCAGCTGGTAGATGAGGTAGTCGAGGCACTCGAGCTTCTTTTGCTCTGAGTGGATGCTGCCGAGCAATTCACGACGATACTGTTTGAGTAGGCAGATACGTGCGCAGCCGCTGGCGGCCGAGGCATACTGCTCGATGAGCTCCTCGCTGCAGCCGGCGTCGCGAAGGTTGTCGACGATGTTGCCGTCCATGTTCCTACCTCGAGGTTTTGACTCTGGTGGTGCCGGCAAGCGGCTTCTCGCCCGGGCGACCCTTGGGTCCCACGAGCGCATGCGGCTGATAGAGCTCCTCGAGGAAATCGACCTCGGCGGTGGAGAGCATCAGGTCGAGCGCGGCCACGGCGTCGTCGACGCGCTCAGGCTTGGAACAGCCCACGATGGGGGCCTCGACCCCGCGCGCCCAGTGCCACGCCAGCGCAACTTGCGACATGGGAACGCCGTGATCGGCGGCAACCTTGGCCACGCGCTCGACAATGGGCATGTCGATGGCGCGGTCGTGGTCGTATTTGTTGACCATGGTCTTGTCGGTGGTGCCGCGGGTGCTGGTGCTCTCCCATGTGGGACGGCACAGGTGGCCGGAGGCCATGGGGCTGTACGGCGTGATTGCCATGTTGTACTGGCGGCACACGGGAATCATCTCGCGTTCGTCCTCACGGTAGAGCAGGTTGTAGTGGCATTGCATACTCGTAAAGGGCGTCCAGCCGTTGTCGCGTGCGACAATCTGTAGGTTATGCAGCTGGTAGGCGTACATGGCGCTGGCGCCGAGTGCACGCACCTTGCCCTCGCGCACCAGGTCGCTGAGTGCTTCCAGGGTCTCTTCCATGGGTACGTCGTAATCGAAACGATGGATGATGTAGAGGTCCAAGTAATCGGTGCCGAGGCGTTTGAGCGAACCTTCGATCTCGCGCTTGATGGCAGCGGCGGAAAGGCCCCCTTCGTTAAAGTGGACCTTGCTGGCAAGCACGACGTCTTCGCGTGCGATCCCTAGGTCGCGCAGCGCGGCGCCGATGTATTCCTCGCTCGTGCCGAAGCTGTAGCAGTTGGCAGTGTCGATAAAGTTGATGCCGGCGTCGAGCGCGCGCTTGATGACGGCGCGAGTGTCGTCGGGTCCGATGGTCCACTGATGGAAGTCGGGGCTGGCCTCGCCAAAGCTCATGCCACCTAGGCAGAGTTTGGAGACTTTGATGCCGGAATGTCCGAGGGTTGTGTACTGCATGGTTCTCTCCTTGTTCTTGAGGGGATGGCTATAGCGTACGTTGACGGGCGAATGATGTATATTGCTTATAGCGACTATCTAGATATACGAAGACCGAATGGCTAGTCGAAGGACGGATTTATCCGGATTGGGGGCGCCATGGAGCTGCGAACGCTGCGTTATTTTCTGGCGGTTGCGCGCGAGGAAAACATGACCGAGGCGGCAAACGTGCTGCATGTGACGCAGCCCACACTGTCGCGCCAGATCGCCGACCTTGAGCGCGAGCTGGGCGTCGAGCTGTTTGAGCGCACCAATCGGTCTTGCGTGCTCACGAGCGACGGCATGCGCCTGCGCCAGCGTGCCGAAGAAATCATCTCGCTGGTGGAGCAGACCGAGTCTGAATTGGCAGATCGGGAGCTCGGCATTGCGGGCAATATCCGCATTGGCGCGGGCGAGACCAAGTCGATGCGGCTGGTGCTCGACACTTTTGCGAAGCTGCATCGTGACCATCCCGGCGTGACGATCGAGCTTTACACTGGAAATGCCGATGCGGTAGAGGAGCGCCTGGAGCGTGGCTTGCTCGACTTTGCGCTGCTGCTGGAACCCGTTAACGTCGAGAAATACGAGTGGATCCGTATGCCCGAGGTAGATCGAGCCGGTGTGGTTGTCGCGGCGAATGGCCCTTGGGGCGACTTGGACGTGCTGACGCCTGCGGACGTTGCGAAGATGCCGCTGCTGGTGAGTTCGCGCACGTCGAACCGGGCGCTTGATCTAACGGCGTGGTCCAACGGTGCCCTTACCATCGATGACCTCAACGTTGTGGGACATTTCGACTTGATCGGCAACGCATCGCATCTGGTGCGTTCGGGCGCTGCGTGTGCCGTTGGCATTGGAAGCCTGCTGCAGGTGGATGAAAGCAGCGACCTACGGTTTATCCCATTTGAGCCGCCGCTTACCATTGCGTCGTACCTGGTGTGGAAAAAATATCGCCTGCGCTCTCGCGCCTGCGAAGAGTTCCTGAACCGTTTGAATGGAATGTGACAAAGGGGCAGTCCCCTTGTCACATTCGTTGATATGAGAGAAGAGTAGATGATCCTTTCGCTGGCCCCCATGGAGGGGATTACCGGGCATGTGTTCCGTCGCGTGCATGCGGAGTGCTTTGGCGCGCTCGACCGCTATTACACGCCGTTTTTGCCGCCGCCGCGGGTTGGCAATCGCTTTGGCGGTAAGGCGTTTAAGGAAGTTGATCCGGCCAACAACCAGGGACTCAATGTCGTCCCCCAGCTTATGTCCAAGAATGCGGACGAGTTTGTGTGGGCAGCGCAAGTGCTTGCCGATATGGGCTATCGCGAGGTCAACCTCAATCTTGGTTGTCCTTCGGGGACGGTCGTTGCCAAGGGCAAGGGTTCGGGTTTCCTGCGCAACCTGGATGAGCTCGAGGTGTTCTTGAACGACGTGTGCGAACGCTCGCCGCTGCCGGTGTCGGTCAAGACCAGGCTGGGACTCGAGGACGACGGCGAATACGAGCGCGTGCTTGATCTGTACTGCCGCATGCCGCTGGCGGAGCTGATTGTGCATCCGCGCGTGCAAAAGGATCGCTATACGGGCTCGCCGCGCAAAGCGTTTTACGGCGAGACACTCGCGCGTGCGCCGTTCCCGGTGGCCTATAACGGCGACATCTTTGATCTTGAGGACATGGACGCGCTGGTGGAGGCCTATCCCGGCACGCGCCATGTGATGCTGGGGCGCGGCTTGCTCGCGAACCCTGCGCTTGCCCGCATGGTCAAGGGCGGCCCTGCTGCCACGGCCGCCGAGCTGCAGCGCTTCCACGACACGCTGTTCGCGTCATATGCAGAAGAGATTGGCGGCAACGCGGTCTTTCGCATGAAGGAGTGGTGGTTCTACGCTAAGTGCGCTTTCGCCGATCCCGCCACCGTCCACAAGCTCGTGCGCAAAACCAAGAAGGTCGACGAATACCGTGCCGCCGTCGACCGCGTCTTCCACGAGCAACCGCTCGCACCCACGGCCCGTTTCCACGGCTAGCGGGTAGTCGTTGGACGTTCCTTAACGACTGGTCATTTAAGAACGTCCCCAATGACTATGTTTAAGAACGTTCCCAATGACTACCCAAAAGCTGTACACCAGCATCCAAAGATGTCGAAAATGGTCGACTTTGGATGCTGGCGTACATGCTTTGGGCTGGCGGGGGAGCGGGGTCTAGGCAATCATTGCGTCAAGTGTAATGAGCTCTCTGAGTCGCTCCGTGCGTGTTTGCCCATGGCGCTTTGCCTTCTCGTCAAACGCTTCAAGAACTGATTCGCCCACACGTGCCGACAAGACAACGCTCGGCTCATCAGAGATCGGCGGCCTTCCCAGCTTGATAGTGCGACCTTTCGGCCATTCATCTTTCTCGTACGCCTCTGCGGCTTTCTCAAGCTCTCCAGGGGCAAATCCCATCATCTTTTCGAGCTGCTTGGCATCCATTGTGCCTCCTATCGATCGACATAATGTCGAGCGCTGGTTCTCAGAATCTCTTTTTGTATACAGTTTTGTAGACAAAAATACAAGCAGTTTATCAGGCTAATTAGCTAGTTTTGACCCTCCTGTTCGATGGGAAATGAACATTGACGGCTTCGATACTTCCTCGCTTTTTAGCTTGGAATATGGATGCTCATTGAACTTCCGGAGGGGAGCGCTTTATTAAGCTATCGAGATTCTGGGCAGGAGCTCTCACTGGTCTTCGGTAATGGGACCAGTTTAATTCACGACACAGTGTGTCGCGAATTGGAGTAGTCGTTGGGTGTTCCTTAACGACTGGCCATATAAGAACATCCAAGTGCCGGATTTTGTCATTTAGTGTCGTCCTCAGCGACTATTCTGGAGGGTCGTGGTCAAAAAAGGGCAAATATGAGTACTGTTGTCATCATGGTTGCATTTATTTTGCTATAAATAGTAGCTCCTGATGAGATTTGTTCCCATTAGGAGCTTCTTTTATTGAACATATGAGGAGTAATAGCGTCGTCTACGGACGCATGGGACGTTGAATAGTTCCTGAAGTGATCAAAATTGCTGCTACTAAACAGGTAGCAGTACTCATATTTGCCCTTTTTTGACCACAGCCCTTTCGGAAGCTCTTTCCAGAAGCATCAAACAGCCATAATCCAAAGGTCGCCTCAAACAATCAGCCGGTTAAGAGCGTCCCTGACTAGCTAAAAGCTGTACACCAGCATCCAAAGATGTCGAAAATGGTTGACTTTGGATGCTGGTGTACATGTTTGGGTCGTATGGGTTGGGGCGAGCCGATCGTAACGCGCGTGCTAGAGCAGATTCTCCTGCGCCCATGCGATGATGTCGTTTGACTCGTAGAGCGGCTTGCCGTCGATGAACAGGCAGGGAACCTGGCGCTTTCCGCCGACGGCGATGAGTGTCTGTTCGGCTTCGGCATCGGTCGAGATGTTGCGCTCGGGGATGGTGACGCCGTTATCCGCTAGGAAGCGCTTCACCTTAATGCAATACGGGCATCCGTTCATAACGTACAGCACGAGCTCGTGATTAGTAGCCATAGGTCTCCAATCGGTTGGGGTTTTGATTGAGATACCCAAAGCTGATGCAATCTAAGCGCAGGCCAGCGACGACTCGATAGCCTGGACCAGAAATGCCGTGGCACCGGTGCCGCAAGGCTTGTCGTAGTAGTCTACGAAGCGCTGGTCGGCGAGGTAGCCGTGGGCGAGCCCTAGGTATGCCTCGTCTTGGGGTTCGCTGCCCCAGTTGAGGGCTATCCAGCGGCGATGCATCGCGACGAGCTTGCGAGCCTCGCTGCCTTCCGGTTCGCCATCGCCCATGGCAATTGAGAGCTGGCCCAAAATAGCGCGTTCAAGTTCCTTCATGTCATTCCACGTCTGAGGGTCCATGTCCAGCAGCGCCTCGTTTGCCGCGTCGACGGCTTCATCGCCATAGCGCGCCCGGGCCTCGGCACCGTAGCGCTCCTCGTTTTCCTGCACGGTGCGCCAGCGCTCCAGTTGCGGCAGGACGGCGCCCATGAGCGAGACGGCTTCGTCGAGCGACATGCCGGTGTTTTGCGCCAGGCGCGGGGCGCAATCCTCGATCATTGCTTCCATGGTGGTCTCATAGGTGTACTTGCCATGGTCGTAGCACCACTTGCAGTAATGGTCGGTCGTGGCGCCAGAGGCATCGGTGCCGCAGTCATCGGGCGTGAGCAGCATGCCGCAGCTCTGACAGTAGTGTTCGGGCATTTCGAGCAGGTGGGACAGCGGCTCTCCGGTCACGGCGGCAATGAGCTTCATCATATCGATGCCCGGCGTGACCTCGCCGCGCTCCCAGCGGCTGACGGCTTGGCGCGTTACATAGAGCTTGGCGGCAAGCTGCTCTTGGGTGAGATTATTGGCGCGGCGGACAGCGATGAGTTTTTCTGCAAAGGCCATGACGGCTCCTTTCTGCCGGTTGATGGCTTAAGCATACGCGGCGGCAGGCGCCCTTCCAAGCAACCGTTGGTTGCACGACGGGCGCCGCGGTGGGGAATTGCGCGCAGCGCCTCGTGCGCCCATGCCGTACAATGACCGGCATGGAACCTATCGCACACATACATACCGACCTGCCGCAGAAGTTTGGCATTCCGCGCAACAGCTTTTTGGCGCCTCATCTTGAGGGGCGCATTATCTTTGAGCCGGAGTTTGCCTCTAATACCGCGGTTGCAGGGCTCGAGTCTTTCTCGCACTTATGGCTGCTTTGGCGTTTTGAAAACGGAACGCCGGGCGGCACGGCAGAAGACATCGCCGCCGATGCCAAGACACAGGACAAGGCCGGCACCAACGCCAAGTGGTCAAAGACCGTGCGTCCGCCGCGCCTGGGAGGTGCCGAGCGCGTGGGCGTGTTTGCCACGCGTAGCCCGTTTCGGCCCAACCCCATCGGCCTTACCTGCGTAAAGCTCGACCGCGTTGAGCTCACCGCCGATGGTCCCATCATTCATGTGCTGGGCGCCGACCTGCGCGACGGCACGCCCATCTACGATATCAAGCCCTACATTCCGTTTGCGGATTGTCATTCGGACGCGACGGGCGGATGGATCGAGGACAACCCGTGGCAAGAGCTCAACGTCGAGTTCCCACAAGCGCTGCAAGACAAGGTCCCGCCCGCGAAGTTGCCCGGCTTAATCGAGGTCCTTCGCCAAGATCCGCGCCGCGCTGGCAGCAAGCACGAGCCCGGCCGTGTCTACCACTTGGCTTATGCTGGGCTCGATATTTCGTTTACGGTCGATGGGGCGCGGCTGACCGTAACGGCCGTCACCGAAACTCAGGACTAGCTGGCCGCCCGCCCGCATCAGTCAAATTCAACCCCAAAACCCGCACCAAAGCCGCCCATCCTGATGGACAATAACGCCTACCGAACCAATCCGCTTTGCACGGGAGCCCAGTATGAAGTACGACTTCACCTCAATCATCGACCGCCACGGCATGGACGCCATCGCCGTCGACTCCTGGGGCGAGATCCCCGGTATGGCGCCAAACGCACCCGATGAGGGCTTCGACCGCATCCCCATGTGGGTGGCGGATATGAACTTTGCTACGGTGCCGACGGTGCAGGAGCACATCATTCAGCGTGCCCAGCACCCTATGTTTGGCTACTTTGATCCGCGAGCCGAGTACTTCGACAGCATCATCGAGTGGCAGAGCCACCGCAACGACGTTGAGGGCCTGCTTCCCGAGCACATTGGCTACGAAAACGGCGTGCTGGGCGGTGTGGTATCGACGCTGCGCGCGTACGTCCAGCCGGGCGATGCGGTGCTGGTCCATAGCCCCACTTACATCGGTTTTACCAAGTCCATTGAGGCTGCGGGCTACCGCATTGTGCACAGCCCGCTTAAACTCGACGACCAGGGCGTATGGCGCATGGATTTTGAGGACATGGAGCGCAAGCTCGCGCAAAACCACATCCATGCCGCGATCTTCTGCTCGCCGCACAATCCCTGCGGCCGCGTGTGGGAGCGCGACGAGATCGAGCGCGCCATGGACATCTATCGCCAGCACGATTGCGTGGTCATCTCGGACGAGATCTGGTCCGACATCATCCGTCCCGGGCACAAACACATTCCGACGCAGTCGGTGAGTGAGGACGCCCGCATGCGCACGGTCGCCCTTTATGCGCCCAGCAAGACTTTTAACCTGGCGGGCCTGGTTGGCAGCTACCACATTATCTACAACGAGACGCTGCGCGACCGCGTGTGCTCCGTGTCCAACAAGACTCACTACAACGAGATGAACGTCCTCTCGATGCATGCACTCATCGGTGCCTACCAGCCGCAGGGCTACGAGTGGGTGGACGAGCTCAACGAGGTCATCAAGGGCAACGTCGATTACTTCTGCGATTACGTTGACGAGCATTTTAAGGGCGTGGCTTATTCGCGCCCGCAGGGCACGTACATGGTGTTCTTGGACTGCACGGAGTGGTGCCGCGCACACGGTCGCGACATTCAGTGGCTGCTCGACGAGGGTGCGCGCGTGGGCGTGGGCTACCAGGACGGCCGTCCGTTCCATGGACCCTGCCACATTCGCGTGAACCTGGCACTGCCGCTTTCGCGCGTGCAGGAGGCGTGCGAGCGTTTGAGCCGCTACGTTTTTAATGCATAGCAAGCCGTAACGAACGGACGACATGCGCAGGGTCTTCTGGCTTGATTGTTATGCTGGGGTCTGATCCCAGGCCCTTACTTTTCGTGAATTTGCTTGCCGCAGAGATGCTCAATCGTAATCTCGTACAACTGAACGCCCTTGATGTCCTTGGCGATTTCTTCCTCGACCTCTTCGGCGGTGGGGTAGTACTTGAGCGCGAGCTCACGGACCTTGTCCTCGATAAATGCGGGGGCGTCATTTGCTAGGCGGCAACGGCCAAAGACAACGGTGCTCTGCACGTAGGGCGCCCAATCGTCGTCCTTGTACCAGTCGTTACCGTAGACGGTAAAACAGACCTTGTCGTCACGCTTGAGAGCGTCGACCTTGTGGCCCGCCTTGGCGCCGTGGAAGTAAATCTTGTCATGCTCAGCGTCAAAGAAGTAGTTGACGGGAATGGCGTACGGGTAGCCGTCATCGCCGTTGACGGCAAAGACACCGCGCTTGCAGGTGGCGAGCAGCTCGCGCGCCGCCTCGTCGGTAATGGCGCGCTTCTTTCGGCGTAGAGGCCTAAACATCGCGTGATTCCTTTCCAATCGGGCATAGTTCTTGGGGAGAAACTATAGCGAACTGGGACCGTGCTGCTTGATGCGGGCGAGAATGTTTTTGAGCTTCTCAAAATCGAGCGGCTTGGACAGATGGGCGTTCATGCCGGCGTCATGTGCCGTTTTGGCATCTTCCGCAAAGGCATTGGCGGTCAGTGCGATGATGGGGATAGTGGCCGCATCGGCCTTTTCGCTCAGTCGAATCGTACGAGTTGCTTCGTAGCCATCCATACCCGGCATCATGATGTCCATCAGGATGGCATCGAAACTGCCGGCGGGAAGACCGACGTATAGATTGACTGCTTCGCTGCCGTCGTTGGCGCGAGTCACGATGACTCCTTCGCTCTCGAGCAGAGTCTGAGCGATCTCGGCATTGAGGTCGTTGTCTTCGGCCAAAAGGACGTTCATATCGACAAGCGAACAGCTGCCTGCCTGTTTGTCCAGGTGCTCTCTTGCCTGAGGGTTCTTATCGACGTCGAGTGGAATTTGGACGTTGAACGTGCTGCCCACGCCGAGTTCGCTTGAGATCTCGATGGCGCCGCCCATCATGTCGATGAGCGATTTGACGATGGGCATGCCCATGCCGGTTCCCTGGAATTTGCTGCGGGCGTCGTTTCCCTCTTGGGCAAACGGTTCGTAAATATGCTTCAAAAACTCGGGCGTCATGCCGATGCCGGTGTCTTCGATGGTGAAACAAAAGAGCGCGTGCGCGTCGTTGAGCGGCTTGACGGTGGAAGAGAAGGTGACGGTGCCGCCGTGCTTGTTGTATTTGATGCTGTTGTCGAGCAGGTTGATGATGATTCGGCGGATATGGGTGGGGCTGCCAATCATGCTCTGGTCGACAGCATAGGGCTCGCTGGTGTTGATAAGCACGATGCCGCGGTCCGATGCACGGAGTTTGCACAGCACCAAGGCATCGTCACAGAGCTCCTTGAGGTTGAACGACTCGTGCTCGAGCGTCACCCTTCGCTCTTCGATCCTGCCCATCTCGAGGATGTCGTTGATCAGCGAGAGCAGGTGATTAGCGGCAACGCGCGCCTTGGCGCGGCTTTCGCGGGCGACCTGCATATCGCCCTCTTTGAGTTCTTCAATTTCGATAAGGCCCAAGATGCCGTTGAGTGGCGTGCGGATGTCGTGGCTCATGCGTGTGAGGAACGCGCTTTTGGCTGTGTTGGCAGCCACGGCCTTTTCCCGCTCGGTTCGAGCGCGCCAAAGTGCCCAGATGAGCAGGATGATGCTGATCGACAGTATTCCGATAAGGACCGAGGCAATAGCGGTACGGTTGCGGTAGAGGAATCGAAGCGTGTTGGATTCCTGGGCTGTGTACGACGCGGAGGAGTAATTGCTTGCGGCAAGCGAGTCGCCGGCATTGGTAATGCCTTTGTTGATGATGCCAAGGAGTTCGGGCTTACCGCGCGAAATCCAGCATGAGAGCTCGGCGGTGCTCGGGAGCTCTGTTTTGTCGTATTCCTCGATATCGTGTGTATCGCGAATCGTTTCCATGCGCGAGCTGGGGACAATAATGCTGTCGACCTTGCCCGAGGTGAGGGCGTTGAACATTTCATCGCCTGAATCGCATACGGTTATGGTTGCCGTGGGATACATGCTTTCCAGTACACGACGGTTAACGATCGACGATTTGGTGCAAGCGATGCTCTGAAGATCCTTGCTCAAGTCGCTGCCGGCATGGATGGCGGTGATGGACATCGTGCCAAGCGAATTAGACTGGATAAAGCCCGTCTGCTCGGCAAGCCAGTAGTCTCGGTATATCGGCAGGGCGACGTCGACCGCCCCTTTCGTGAGCGCTTTTTGCAGCTTTTCGTTGCTCTCGAAGGCAACGGTCTTGACCGTAATGCCAAACTTGTCGTGGAGCGTCGTTGCGAGGGCACCGAGCGAGCCCTCCATCTCGCCATTTTCGTTTTCGTTGCAGTAGGGGAGCTTGCCCGTAAGGTAGCCAAGGGTCACGGTATTGTTGTTCGCCTTAAGCCAAGCGCGCTCATCGCCGGTGAGCGATGCCGAGCCGCTGTTTTGGGCGGAGTAGTTCGATTTGACTTCGTCGTTATAGCGCGGGTTGTCGCGGTTGATCGCTGCCATCGCGGAGTTGATATCGTCCATGAGGTCGGGACGGCTTTTGGGAACGGCGAAATAGTAGTCACTTGACCCAACGTAGAACATGGGGGAGGCGCTGGGCGACGAGGTGGTGTCGTTCATGATGATAGCGTCGACTTCGTCGTTTGCCAGCGCCGCAAAGAGGTCGCCACCACCAGGCATTTCTTTATAGGTGCAGGTGATGCCCTCGCTGGCAAGCCACTGCTGGCCGACGAAGGTCTGCATAACGCCGGGATTGTAGCCAATGGTGAGGCCCTGGAGCGCCTGGGGGTCGCCCATGGCCAAGTCGTCGCGATCGGGCTTGGCGTAGATGTAGTATCGCTCGGTGCCCTCGGGGTTGGAGGAATAGAGCAGCTTTTGTGCGCGCTCCTCGGAGTAGGAGACATTGGGCATAAGGTCGATCTCGCCCGCCTCGAGCTTGTCCATGAGCTCGGTAAAGGTGCCGGAGACATATTCG
>CABTZM010000050.1 GCA_902489295.1 uncultured Collinsella sp. | reverse complement strand
CCCCCCCCCCCCCCCTTTTTGAGTGGGGGGGAAAAGTGGGGTTTGTTGGGGGTTTTTTGGGGCCCGCCCTCCCTTTTTTCCCCCGCAACTGATGAGGGGACGTGATTAGGCGACGAGCTTTGCGCGGCGTATGGCCGGAAATAGCACCGTGATGGCGAGGATGACGCCCACGACGGTAATCGCCCCGCCCACGAAGCCAATCCAAGCGATACCGGGACCCGAAACCACGGCGCCACCGATTGCGGTGCCCGTGCCGATACCCAGATTGAACAGGCCCGAGAAGATCGACATGGCGACGGCCGACGAATCCGCCGGCGTGTACTTGATGAGCTCGGCCTGAAACGCCACGTTAAAGGCCGTGGCGCAGCAACCCCACAGCGCGCAGACGGCAAGCACCGCCGCGAGCGACGATGCGGCCGGACCCATGAGCAGCAGGGCCACCGGCACGCCGGAGAGCGTGATAGCCAAGAACGGGAACCGGTGCCCGTCGAACAGGCGGCCGAACAGCCAGCTTCCGAGCAGACCAGAGCAGCCGAACGCCGTCAGCGTCATGGTAATAGCGCTTGCGTCGACGTGCGCGACCTGTGCCAGGAACGGCTCGATATAGCTGTAACCCGCATAATAGCCGGTTGCCATGAACACCGTGACCGCATAAAGCGCGATCAGGAACGGGTTCTTGAGCAGCTCGGGCAGTTGCTTAAGCGTAAAGCGCTCGCCCGCCGGCATGGCCGGGAACACGGCGGCCTGGTACACCACCGCAGCGGCAGAAAGGGCCCCGACCACGGCAAACGTCATGCGCCAGCCCACGGCCAGGCCAATGGCGCGACCGAGGGGCAGGCCAAAGATCTGCGCGATGGACGAGCCCGTAGCGATCATGCTGATGGCGAGCGCGCCGTGACGAGTGTCGACCAGGCGCGAGGCCATAATCGAGGCGACCGACCAGAACACGGCATGTGCGCAAGCGACCACCAGGCGCGCGCAGACCAGGATGGGATATGTCGGTGCCACAGCGGACAGGAACTGGCCCAGCGAGAACACGGCAAGCACGCCCAGCAGCATCCGCTTGAACTCAAAGCGCGATGCGAACACCATGAGCGGCAGCGACAGCAGCATGACGCCCCAGGCGTAGACCGAAATCATGATGCCTGCCTGGGCCTCGGTGAGCGAGAACGATGCGGCGATGTCGGTCAGCAGGCCGATGGGCATGAACTCCGACGTGTTGAACACGAACGCGCAGCAGGTGAGCCCGATGAGCGGGAGCCACTGCTTAAGCGTGATGCCGTCTTGCCTTGCCTGACTCATATATAACGTCTCCAATCATTTTGAGCGGAGGCGATTATATAGCAACGGCCCCGCATCCGTCAGTAACAGATGCGGGACCGCAATCAACTTGATATACAGAGGTTACGCCATCAATAAATAGCTAAGCCAGCCCCAGCAATATACCCGCCGAATGCACGACAAACGCCACGATCCAGGCGACCGTCACCTGAAACGCGAACACGGCAACGGCGTAGCGCGCGCCCAACTCGCTCTTGACGGCGCCGATGGACGCCACGCAAGGCGGGTACAGCAGCGTAAAGACCAAAAACACGTAGGCAGTAAACGGCGAGAACATCGTCGACAGTGCCGCAGGCGAGGTTGCGCCCAAAAGCACCGTAAGCGTCGAGATGACGCTCTCCTTGGCAATAAGTCCGGTGACGAGCGCCGTGGATGCACGCCAGTCGCCAAAGCCGAGCGGCGCCAGCACCGGCGCAATGATGCTACCCAGACCGGCAAGTAGACTCTGCGACTGATCGGCGACCACATTAAAGCGGATATCGAACGTCTGGAGAAACCAAATGACCACCGTAGCGGCAAAGATAATGGTGAAGGCCTTGGTGATGAAGTCCTTGGCCTTATCCCATGCCAGCATCACCGTCGTCTTGACGCTCGGCAGGCGGTAATTGGGAAGCTCCATGATAAACGGCACCGGGTCACCCTTAAATGCCGTGCGATTGAGCACCAAAGCCGCGATGCAACCGACCGCGATGCCAATCAGATAGAGCGAGACCATGGCGGGGACCGTCGCCTGCGGGAAAAACGCCCCACACAGCAGACCGTAGACCGGCAACTTGGCCGAACAGCTCATGAACGGCGTGAGCATGACCGTCATCTTGCGGTCGTGCTCGGATGGGAGCGTACGGGTCGACATGATAGCCGGCACGGTGCAGCCAAAACCGACGAGCATAGGCACGAAGCTGCGGCCCGACAGGCCAAAGCGACGCAGCACTTTATCCATGACAAAGGCCACGCGCGCCATGTAGCCCGAGTCTTCCAGAATGGAGAGGAACAAGAAGAGCACGACGATAATCGGCAGGAAGGTCAGCACGCTGCCCACGCCCGTAAGCACGCCGTCGACAGCCAGCGAGCGCACCACGTCGTTGGTGCCGAACGCCTTGAGGCCCGCATCGGCCGAGGCGATGATGGCAGCGATGCCGTCCTCCATGAGTCCCTGCAACGCCGCGCCGATCACGCCAAACGTCAGCCAAAAGACGAGGCCCATGATCACCAGGAACGCCGGAATGGCCGTGTAGCGACCCGTCAGGATGCGGTCGATCTTGACGGAGCGCACGTGCTCGCGGCTCTCACGCGGCTTGACGACGCAGCGCCCGCACACGTCGCCGATAAAGCTAAAGCGCATATCGGCCAGCGCGGACAGGCGGTCGGTGCCGGCTTCGCCCTCCATCTGGGTAATGATGTGCTCGATAGCGTCGAGCTCATTGCGATCCAAGTGAAGCGCCTCGGTCACCAGCTCATCGCCTTCAACCAGCTTGGTCGCCGCAAAACGCACCGGAATGTGCGCCGTCACGGCATGGTCCTCGATCAGGTTGGCAATGCCGTGGATGCAGCGATGCAGTGCACCGCCGTCCGAGCCATCGGGCGCACAGAAGTCCAGGCGACCGGGGCGCTCGCGGAACCGTGCCACGTGCAAGGCATGATCCACCAGCTCGCCGATACCCTCGTTGCGGGCAGCGCTAATGGGGACAACAGGCACGCCCAACAGGCTCTCGAGCAGGTTGACGTCCACGGCGCCGCCGTTGGCCGTCACCTCGTCCATCATGTTGAGCGCGATGACCATGGGGCGGTCGAGCTCCATAAGCTGCAGCGTCAGGTACAGGTTGCGTTCGATATTAGTAGCGTCGATGATGTCGATGATGGCGTCGGGGTTTTCGTCCAGGATAAATTGGCGACTGACGATCTCTTCGCCCGTGTACGGAGACAGCGAATAGATGCCGGGCAGGTCGGTAACGCTTGCCTCGGGATGGTTACGGATGGTGCCGTCCTTGCGGTCGACCGTCACGCCGGGAAAGTTACCGACGTGCTGGTTGGAGCCCGTAAGCTGGTTGAACAGCGTGGTCTTACCGCAGTTTTGGTTGCCGGCGAGGGCGAAATGCAGCGGCGCACCCTCGGGCACGGCCGTTTTTGCCGCACGGGGCGAATACGTCCCCTCGCCAAGTGCCGGGTGCTCCGTCGTGCCGATTGCGGCGTTAGTGCGCGGACCCGTATCGGTGTCGTGAACACCCACGAGCTCGATGCGAGCAGCATCGTCCTTGCGCAGCGTCAACTCGTAGCCACGCAGGCGAATCTCGAGCGGGTCGCCCATAGGAGCGTACTTCATCATGGTGACTTCGGTGCCCGGCGTTAGGCCCATGTCCAAAATATGCTGTCGGAGTGCCTGATCGTCCGATGCCACCGATGCGACAACGGCGTCCTTTCCAATCTCGAGTGTATCGAGCTTCACGCGCTCATCCTTTCGTTAGACGCGGTTAACCGTTTACCGGGGCTAACCAACTCGTAACGACAAATGATAGCGCTCTGAACTATTTTATAAAGTCAAATACCGATGTTTACCTGCGCAAACTTTATGCGGTGCGCCCCGAAAGCTCTTTGCGCATACCGCTCAGCGAGATCGAAACGGAACCCGACCGCGCGGTAGCAGTGAGTCGATCACCCTCGACTGACCCCGTGCATGTAAAGGGCGCCTTGCCCATCAAGACGTGGGAGATAGTACCCGAGAGCTCAAAGAAATCGCCCTCAGCGCGGGCACTCGAGAGAGCGATATTGAGACCCCTGACGTTTAGTACTGCCCTGAGCGCGCCGTTCACCCCATGTGAAAACGTCACCTCGCCGCGCTTGCTCCCCACTGGCGTCTGGGCCAAAACCACATACGTACCCTCAAGCATGGCTCCTCCTCTAAGCAGACTTTTTGAAACGGGCAAGTAGTCTACTTTTACATATGGCGCTCCAGGAAACGGAAGGCCAGGCGGATCCAAGGACGGACTGCCACCTGCTTGTCCTCGTTGTCGACCGCGGTGTTGGCGTTGCCGAGCGAAAGGCCGTGACCGCCCTGGTCAAAGACGTGCATCTCGCAAGCGACGCCCTCCTCGGCCATGCGCTGCGCAAACGGATAGACCTGTGCGATCGGCGCTGTCTTGTCGTCGGACACGCCCCACACAAAGGTCGGCGGCATCTGGCGCGAAACATGCGTGGTGGGGCAGATGTCGGTCAGGTGCTCATCGGTCGCCTCGCCGCCCGTCACCATCGACAGATAGTCGTTGAGCAAATCGCGCCCTGTCTTGCCACCCGTCTTGGGCACGCGCAGGTCGATGCGCGGGTCACGCGTCTGCATATCGCGCACATAGGCAAGGTCGAGCAACGGATAGCCCAGCACCACGGCGTCGGGACGAATGTCGTCCGGACGCGCCCCGGCAAGTGCCGCGAAGGGGCCGGTCTTCCACTGCGTTGCCAGCGAGGCGCAAATCATGCCGCCAGCAGAAAAGCCCACGACGCACACGCGCTTGGGATCGACATGCCACTCGTCGGCATTCGCACGCACCGTGGCGACCATCTTGGCAAGATCTGCCTGGGGGTGCGGAAAGCTCACGTCACCCGTAGAACTTGTGACATAGTTGAGCACAAAGGCCTGGTAACCGTGATCCAAAAACGCAAACGCCACGGGATCCTGCTCATGCGGAGCGATATGCGTAAACGCACCTCCGCCGCAGATAATCACGGCAGGGCGGCGGCCATTCGGTTTATCGGGCAGCGGTTCGGCACCCAAATACGTAAACGTCGCCGGATATTCCTCGGTCGGCTCCTCGCCCCACAGCGCATGGTTCTCGACAATCATATGTGCTCCCTTCGCGCAAATTAAGCGCCATTGTTTTTCGCCTTCAAGCGTACCCCACTTGAACCCGTGACGCAGAAACACGCCAGCAATAAGTTCCCCTTCAACTGATATATCACATAATCCCAGCTCAGAGGTATCGCTGAGCAGCGTAGAATAGGGGGTGTTGACCAAGCCGCGAAACAGATATGAAACGTTTCCGGCAAACCAAACGCGCGATATGCGCCTATTTAAGTTGGAGGCAACTATGGGTCTGCTCGATTCGCTTAAGTCCACCTTCACCTCGACCGGCGAGGCGTCCGTTCCGCCCGCAGCAAGCTTCGCCACCCGCGAAGGCGTCATCTATGCCCCCGTCAACGGCGTGCTCGTCAGCCTGGACGAGGTTCCCGACGAGACGATCGCCTCGGGCATGCTTGGCCAGGGCTATGGCATCGAGCCCATTACCGGCACCATCTATGCGCCCGCCAACGGCCGCATCGGTGCCACCACCGTCACCAACCACTCCATCGGCATGATCACCGAGGACGGCCTGCGCGTATTCATCCATGTCGGCCTGGGCACCGTGGAAATGAACGGCAAGGGTTTTGCCCGCTTTGTCGAGATGGGTGACACGGTCAAGGCAGGCCAGCCGCTCATCAGCTTCGATCGCGAGGCCATCAAGGCCGCCGGCCACGAGGACATCGTGACCGTCATCATCTCCGAGCTCGATCGTCTTAAGAGCATCGACCATGTCGGCGAGTCTGGAACGCTTATCGGCGGCAACCCGCTCGTCAAGCTGGGCGACCCGCTGCTGGTTGCCAAGACCAAGTAGCCAGGCCCCGCGCCACACAGCCAAAAGGCACCTCGTCAAGCGCCCGCGACCATTTGGCCGCGGGCGCTTTTCGTTTGAAAACCATCCCGCCAATGCCGTATCTGTATAGCCCAAATGAGCCGAGCTGCTAGAATAACGAACTGTATGGATAACTATCATTCAACTGTTATGGGAGGATACGTGAACCGCACCAAAATCGCGCAGCTCTATGCCGATGCCGAGTCGCTCGGCGGCCAGACCGTCACCGTCGCCGGCTGGGTCAAGTCCATCCGCGACATGAAGAACTTTGGCTTTGTTACGCTCAACGACGGCAGCTGCTTCCGCGACCTGCAGGTCGTCATGAACCGCGAGGCACTCGACAACTACGACGAGATCGCCCATCAAAACGTCTCGGCCGCACTCATTTGCACCGGCACCGTCAAGCTGACCCCCGATGCGCCCCAGCCTTTCGAGCTTTCTGCCACCTCCATTGAGGTCGAGGGCGTCAGCGCCCCGGATTACCCGCTGCAGAAGAAGCGCGCAACCGTCGAGTTCCTGCGCACCCAACAGCACCTGCGCCCGCGCACCAACCTGTTCCGCGCCGTGTTCCGCATCCGTTCTGTCGCGGCTGCCGCCATCCACCGCTTCTTCCAGGAGCAGGGCTTTGTCTACGTCAACACCCCTATCATCACCACGAGTGATTGCGAGGGCGCCGGCGAGATGTTCCGCGTGACCACGCTCGACCCCAAAAATCCGCCCCTCACCGAGTCCGGCGAGGTCGACTGGAGCCAGGACTTCTTTGGCAAGCACGCGAGCCTCACCGTGTCCGGCCAGCTCAATGCCGAGAACTTTGCCATGGCCTTTGGCGACGTGTACACCTTTGGCCCCACCTTCCGCGCCGAAAACTCCAACACCACGCGCCACGCCGCCGAGTTTTGGATGATCGAGCCCGAGATGGCCTTTGCCGACCTTAACGACTACATGGATAACGCCGAGGCCATGCTCAAGTACGTCCTTAAGGACGTCATGGCAACCTGCCCCGACGAGCTCAATATGCTCAACAAGTTTGTGGACAAGGGTCTGCTCGAGCGCCTGGACCACGTGGCAAACTCCGACTTTGCCCGCGTCACCTATACCGAGGCCGTCGAAATCCTGGAGCAGGCCGTCGCCGCCGGTCACAAGTTTGACTATCCCGTGAGCTGGGGCATCGACCTGCAGACCGAGCACGAGCGCTTCCTGACCGAGGAGCACTTTAAGCGACCGACCTTCGTGACCGACTACCCGGCCGAGATCAAGGCGTTCTACATGCGCATGAACGAGGACGGCAAGACCGTCGCCGCCGCCGACTGCCTGGTTCCCGGTATCGGCGAGATTATCGGCGGCTCCCAGCGCGAGGAGCGCCTGGATCTGCTCGAAGCCCGCATCAAGGACCTGGGCATGAATCCCGAGCAGTACAAGTACTACCTTGACCTGCGCCGCTACGGTTCCTGCAAGCACGCCGGCTACGGTCTGGGCTTCGAGCGCTTGGTCATGTATCTGACCGGTGTGGGCAACATCCGCGACGTCCTGCCGCACCCGCGCACCGTGGGCAACGCCGACTTCTAATCGCCACAGCGCCACCAAACGCGTTCCAGCGCATCACGCCAGCGCCTCTCGGCAAGCCGAGAGGCGCTTTTTCAACAGCACCCGTCAAGCTTTTGGCAAGGTTTTGGCCAGTTGAACAGGTCTGTTGAAAACTCGACCCGCCGCTTGCCGACGGCTACCGACCGCCCAGGGCGTCCTGCGCCCCTGGGAAAGCCCCGCGTCCTAGGCTCCATACCGTCGCCACCCAAAACGGAAAGGACGTGGGCGCCATGACCGAAACCGCTGTTGAAACTTACGAGACCACGACGAGGGGCGCCGCCTCGATGGCAGCCTATCGCGCCGTTCGCATCCTGCAACTATTGAGCGAAAACACCGGTGAGGACAAGGCCATGCTTTCCGATGAGTTGATCCGGCGCCTCGCCCATCCCGACGACCCCGCCCGCATGCCCATCTCGGCGGCGCGGCGCAGCATCTACACCGCCATCTCCGCACTTCGCCATGCTGGATACGAAATTGAGTACAAGCGCGGCGTGGGGTATCGGCTCTTGACCCGTCCGCTAACCGACGAAGAGATCATCCGACTCCACGGCATGGTCATGCGCAACCGCTCTACGCCCATCGCCATTCGAAAAAGCATGGCGCAGCATCTGGTCGCCATGGCGAGTGCCGACGTTCGCGGCTACCTCGATGCACCCGAGCCTGCTCCAAGCGCAGGCGGCAAATCCACCAAGGCCACACGCACGCCCGTCAAGCGCATCGATGCCTGCGAGCTCATCGAGCAGGCCATCGACCACGGAACCACGGTGAGTTTTGATATTTCGAGTGTCACGGCACGCGGAGAGGTCGAAGTGGCACGGATGACACTCCGGCCCTTTGCCATCAAGCAACGAGACGGCATCTCGTATTTGCTGGGAACGGTCTATGACGCGCGAGGCGCCGATGACACGTTGCGTACCGTTGAGATCGGCCGCATGAGAAACGTCACCACACGTCTCCTCGACGGCAAGAAGCTCTTCGCCGCCCTGGACGAGGACGACGCCGCCTCCGCCGCATAAGACCCTCCGCCGTCCATTCGACTACCCGTACCGCCCATCCGGTTCTGTATTAAAAAACCCGCCGAGCTGTTGTAAAAATGGACATCAGCGCTACTATAGTTCCACTTGCACTTTGTCCCAGTGCAGTGTTTCCAGCCATTTTTATACTGGGGGTAATGATATGAAGGACATCACCATCAGCCGCAGGAGCCTTCTGGTCTCCGCCGGCCTGCTCGCGCTCGCCCCGCTCGCCGGATGCGGCGGCAGCTCTGGTTCCGGCTCTGCTGCCGCCGGTTCCGACCACACCATCGGCGTTCTGCAACTCACCGAGCACTCCGCACTCGATGCCGCCAACGACGGCTTTGTCAAGGCCATCAAGGAGAGCGGCCTTAAGGTCAAGATCGACCAGAAGAACGCCCAGAACGACCAGTCCACGTGTAAGTCCATTGCCGACAAGTTTGTGGGCGACAACGTCAGCCTGATTTATGCCATCGCCACGCCCGCCGCGCAGGCTGCCGCCGGCGCCACGGCCGATATCCCCATCGTGGGCTGTGCCATCACCGACTACGCCGCCTCCGGCCTGGTCCAGGACAACGACAAGCCCGGGACCAACGTCACGGGCGCTTCCGACCTCACCCCGGTCGCCGAGCAGCTCGAGATGATGCAGAAGGTCCTGCCCGACGTTAAGAAGGTCGGCCTGCTCTACTGCACCGCCGAGTCCAACTCCGACGTCCAAATCAAGGCCGCCAAGAAGGAACTCGACAAGCTGGGCCTCGAGTACACCGACTTCACCGTCTCGAGCTCCAACGAGATTCAGTCCGTCGTCGAGTCTGCCGTGGGCAAGGTCGACGCGCTGTACTCCCCCACCGACAACACCATCGCCGCGGGTGCCTCGCAGGTCGGCCAGATCTGCAAGGAGAACAAGCTCCCCTTCGTGACTGGCGAGGAGGGCATGTGCAAGGCCGGCGGTCTGTTCACCCTCTCCATCAACTACGAGGACCTGGGCTACGCTGCAGGCGAGATGGCCGTCAAGATCTTGAAGGGCGAGGCCAAGCCCGAGGATATGCCGATCAAGCATCTCTCGAGCAAGGACCTGGTCGTCGTCAAGAACGACGAGATGGCCGAGGCTCTGGGTATCGACCTTTCCGCTCTGGACGAATAACGCGTCTAGGGCCCGCACGCGCGTCACAGCCGCGTTATTCAATATCTGAGTCCTTGGGGCGAACGCTAAAGGCCGGCGTTCGCCCTGCTTGTTTCAGGTAAAACAAAACATCTGTCCACCGCTCTTTTATGCATTGGTACCGCTATTATGGAAAATCACGTGTCCACCCTATCCTAGGAGGTATGAAGCATGCTCATTGCATTGCAGGGCGCCGTTTCGCAGGGCGTCCTCTGGGGCATCATGGTGCTTGGCGTGTTTATCACGTTCCGCCTGCTCGACATCCCCGATATGACCTGCGACGGCAGCTTTGCCCTCGGCGGCTGTGTCTGCGCCGTGCTCATCGTCAACAATAACGTCGACCCCTTGCTCGCCGTGCTGGCCGGCATGTGCGCTGGCGCCATCGCGGGCGCCGTCACGGGCATCTTGACCACCGTCTTTGAGATTCCCGCAATCCTCGCCGGAATCCTTACGCAGATCAGTCTGTGGTCCATCAACCTGCGCATCATGGGCAAGTCCAACACGCCCATCCTTGCCAAGGGCACTATCTTCTCATCCGTCAGCAACATGACGGGCCTGCCGCAGTCCACTGTTGCCATTATCCTAGGCATTGTGCTGGCCGTGGCCATCGTCGCCATCCTGTACTGGTTCTTTGGCACCGAGATCGGCTCGGCGCTGCGTGCCACCGGCAACAACGAGTACATGATCCGCGCCCTGGGCGTTAACACCAACACCACCAAAATGATCGCCCTCGTGCTCTCCAACGCCCTCATTGGCCTTTCGGGTGCGCTCATCTGCCAGAGCCAGAAGTATGCCGACATCGGCATGGGCACCGGCGCCATCGTTATCGGTCTTGCCGCCATCGTCATCGGCGAGGTGCTCGGTCGCCTGCTGCCCGGCGGCCTCACGCAGTTTAGCGTCCGTCTTGCCTCCGCCGTCTTTGGCTCCGTGGTGTACTTCCTTATCCGCGCCATCGTGCTGCAGCTGGGCATGGACGCCAACGACATGAAGCTACTCTCCGCCGTGATCGTCGCCGTGGCCCTGTGCGTGCCCGTGGTTTGGGAGCGCTATAAGCTCCGCAGCTCCTACACGAAGGGAGATGAGGCAGATGCTTAAGCTCTCGCACGTCAAGAAGACCTTTAACAAGGGCACCGTCACCGAGAAGCGCGCGCTCACCGGCGTCGACCTCACCCTCAACGATGGCGACTTTGTAACCGTGATTGGCGGCAATGGCGCCGGCAAGTCCACGCTGCTCAATATGATCGCCGGCGTGTATCCGCTCGATTCGGGTGTTATTGAGCTCGACGGCACCGACATCTCGCGTCTGAGCGAGTCGCAGCGCGCCAAGTACCTGGGCCGTGTGTTCCAGGACCCCATGCGCGGTACCGCTGCCGACATGCAAATCGCCGAGAACCTGGCCCTCGCCAAGCGTCGCGGCCAGCGTCGCGGCCTTTCGTGGGGCGTCACCAAGGCCGAGAAAGATGAGTACGTTGAGCTGCTCAAGCGCCTGGACCTTGGTCTGGACACGCGTCTCAACGCCAAGGTCGGCCTGCTCTCGGGCGGCCAGCGCCAGGCACTCACCCTGCTGATGGCCACGCTCACCAAGCCGCGCCTGCTGCTGCTCGACGAGCACACGGCGGCCCTCGACCCCAAGACGGCCTCTAAGGTGCTCAACCTGACCGAGGAGATTGTCGACGAAAACCATCTGACCACGCTCATGGTTACGCACAACATGAATGACGCCATCCGTCTGGGCAACCGTCTGATCATGATGCACGAGGGCCATGTGATCTACGACGTGGCCGGCGACGAGAAGAAGTCGCTCACCGTAGCCGACCTGCTGCAGAAGTTCGAGGAGGT
>CABTZM010000049.1 GCA_902489295.1 uncultured Collinsella sp. | reverse complement strand
TTAAGCCGCTCTCGGCCTTGGCGGGCCTTGAGTTTGGAACCTATACCTCGGGTCAAACGACCAACTGCACGGGCTATTGGACGGGTTTGGGCAAGTCGTGGGGCAAGTATTGCTGGCTGCACTCCGGCCACGGCACCATGACGCTGCAGTCCGGTATCGCCAATTCGTGCGACCCCGTGTTCTACGACATGGGCAAGGCGTTTTTCTACAACGACCAGCACCCTGAGGGCCTGCAGGAGGTCTTTCGTCGCTGGGGCCTTGGCAAGACCTGCGGTATCGATCTGCCGAGTGAGGGCGCGGGCCGTATTCCCGACGCCGAGTGGAAAGAGTCGTACTTTACCGATGCCTCTGCCGAGGACCGCAAGTGGAACGCTGGCGATATGACGAACATCGCTATCGGCCAGGGCGACATTCTGGTGACGCCCCTGCAGATGGCGTGCGCCTATATGGGTCTTGCCAACGGCGGCAAACAGTACGTGCCTCACGTGTTTTTGTCTGCCGTGTCGCGCGATGGCGACGGTGATGCCTATAAGTACAACGGCAAGGGCAAGAAGAAGCGCCTGGAGGCCAAGATCAACAGCGATTCGGATTTGGCTCTTGTTCGCAACGGCATGCACGACGTGATTTATACGGCATCGACGTCCCTGGCGGCACACTTTGGCACCCTGACGCCGCAGGTATACGGCAAGTCGGGCACGGGCGAGAAAAGCGGCGAGGACGAATACGCGTGGTTCTGCGCCTATGCACCGTCCGATAATCCCAAGTATGTCATCGCTACAATCCTGGAGCAGGGCGGCGGTGGCTCAGATACCGCAATGCATGTCGTGCGTGACGTGCTCGGCGTGATTTATGACGAGCCCGATACCTCTTCGGCCTCGGGCGATTCTTCGGTTCGATAGGAGGTTGCGATGGACTTTTCGCCGGCGGACCTGTTCCGCTCAACCAAGACCGGCTCCCGCAGCAGCCTGGACCGCGTTAACAAGCAGCTCTCGGCCTCGCGCGGCACGTTTCGCCAGAAGGTACACATCGGTGTGCTGCTGGCTACCGTCGCACTCGTTGCCTATGGCGCCATCATTATTTGGTCGGCGTCACAGTTTAAGGCCGACGCCTCATTCTCGCGCCACCTGCTGGGCATTGGCATTGGCGCGGTGCTGGCGGTGCTCGTCTGGCGTACCGATCTGCGCGGCATCTCTAACTTCTCGACGGCGCTGCTCGTCATTGACCTTATTGTGATCTTCTCGCCCAAGATTCCGGGCCTGTCCTATACGGGCGGTCTGGGCATGACGGGCTGGATCAAGATCCCCGGTATCGGCCTGACCTTCCAGCCCGTTGAGCTCGCCAAGCTCATTACCATCTTCTTTATCGCCACGCTTGGCTCGCAATACAACGGCCGCATCGATACCGTTCGCGACTACGTCAAGCTCTGCGGTATGCTGTCCATCCCGTTTTTGGCCGTCGTCGCCATGGGCGACCTGGGCTCGGGCCTGGTCGTGCTGGTGTCGGGCGCTATCGTCATCTGCATGAGCGGTGCACGCCGCGAATGGGTGCTGTCGACCTTGGCCCTGCTGGTTGGTTTGATTGCGCTCATCTTGGCGCTCGACTCGGTCTTTGATTCGCTCCTTGGCCACGACGTGCTTATCAAGCAGTATCAGATGAACCGTCTGACGGTCTTCATCGACCCCGACAATGCCAATTCGGATGATGCCTACAACCTGCAGCAGTCGCTCATCGCCGTCGGCTCGGGTGGCTTCTTTGGTAAGGGCCTGGGCCACGCGACGCAGTCGGCCGGCGGCTTTCTGCCCGAGTTCCACACCGACTTCGTCTTTGCCTTCCTTTCCGAGACCTTCGGCTTCTGCGGCTCCTTTTTGCTCCTGTGCCTCTACGTGCTGCTGATCTTCTCGACGATCCGCGTTGCCTTTAAGTGCGAGTCGCTGTTCTTGCGCCTATCGTGCGTGGGTATCGTCGGCATGTGGGCGTTCCAGACCTTCGAGAACATCGGCATGTGCATCGGCATGATGCCGATTACTGGTATTCCGCTGCCGTTTATTAGTTTTGGTTCGTCGTCGATGATGATTCAGTTGCTGACGGTGGGTATCGTACAATCCATATGGCGGCATCGTTCGGGCGCCGCGTAACCGCTGGAGGGGTTTGCCATGAAGATTCCCGTAGATAAGTTGACCAGCGCTTTTAAGATAGGCGCGTCTGTTAAGAAGGATTCCGATACACCGGTGCGTGTCTCGGTTTACCTTGATTCGACTGCGTCTCGCTTTTTGGTCGAGACGGTGCGCGATGCCTTTGTGCCGCAGACGACTTCGGGCATTGTGCGTGTTGATCGCCTGGGGGAGGACCGTATCGTTCCCAAGGCCGATACCGACGTGGTGTTGGTCCTCTCGTGCGGCTCCGACCGCCTGGAGAGTGCCGTGCAGGAGCTCGTGATCGCCGGCGCGCCCGTGTGCGTGCTTGCCGAGTCCGCCGTCGAGGTACCGTTCGTTGAGGAATCTACGCCCATGCTTGGCGTGGTGGCGGCGACCGACAAGACCTATCTGCTCGAGACGCTTGCCCGCTGGATTCTCGATCGTACGGACAAGGAGACGGCTTTTGCCGCCAACTTTGCCTTCATGCGCATCGCGGCGGCCAATCGTATCATCACCTCGTGTGCGCTCACCAATATGGCGACCGGCGCGCTGGTGTTTTTGCCGGGCGCCGATTATCCCGTTATGGCGCTGGCGCAGGTGGGCATGCTCTTTGAGCTCGCGGCCATCTTTGGACGCGGCATTAAGCCTGAGCGCGGCTACGAGGTCGCAGGCGTGCTCGCCGGCGGTCTGGTGATTCGCGCCGTCACCCGCGCATTGGTGAAGCAGACGCCGCACATCGGCTTTGTCGTTAAGGCGCTTACCGCCGCCGCGGGTACCTATGGCATGGGCCGCGCGCTCGTGTCGCTCTACGAGCGCGATGTGGACTACAGCCGTGCCAACGAGGTCGCTGCCGCCACGTTCTCGCGCGTTCGCGACCTGGTGACCACGGTCGCCGGTGCCACCCGTCCTATGGCGTCCTACCAAGATGCATCCGATCTCGCTGCTTAGGGGTTTCTTTTGCGCGTTCCGTACCAAGATTGTTTTCATTTGATCGAGCCTTTGCTCGCCAAGGTCGAAAAGCCGAGTCGCTATATCGACCACGAGTGGGGCACGCTCTCAAAGGCCGATGCCGACTATCGCTGCTGCATGATCTATCCGGACGTGTATGAGGTCGGTCTGCCCAACCAGGGTATCGCCATTCTCTACAACATCCTTAATCAGGCCGAGGGCATTTCCTGCGAGCGAGGCTACGTGCCGTGGCCCGATATGGGCGATGCCATGCGCGAGGCGGGGATTCCGCTGCTGTCGCTCGAGGGTGCAGCGCCCGTGGCCTCGTTCGACATCGTCGGCATGCACGTGCCGCACGAGATGGCCGTGACGAACTTCCTCGAAGCGCTCGATCTCGCTGGCATTCCGCTGTTGGCTGCTGACCGTACCGAGGACGATCCCATCATCGTCGCCGGTGGTCCCTCGGTGTATAACCCCGAGCCGTACGCGGCATTCTTCGATGCCATCCTCATTGGCGAGGGCGAGGAGTCGCTGCTCGAGATCTGCCAGCTGCATCGCCGCTTGCGCGACGAGGGCGTCTCGCGCGCTCAGATTGTCGAGCAGCTCGCGACGGTCGCCGGCACCTATGTGCCATCCCTGTATGAGGTGCGTCATGACGAGCCCTGCTCGCCGCATGGCTACACCGTGCCGCGCGAGGGCAAGGGCGTCCCGCCGGTGGTCTACAAGCGCGTCGTCGAGGACTTTGGTGCCACCAATCCGCTTTCTCAGTCGTGCGTGCCGTATGCGCAGCTCGTCCACGATCGCCTGTCTATCGAGATCCTGCGTGGCTGCGCCCGCGGCTGCCGTTTTTGCCAGGCAGGCATGACGTATCGTCCGGTACGCGAGCGCTCGGCCGACCAGATCGTGTCATCGGTAATCCAGGGCTTGGAAAAGACTGGCTATGACGAGGTGTCGCTTACCTCGCTTTCGACGACCGACCACTCCTGCATCCGCGATGTGCTCGGTCGCCTTAACCGCCGTCTGGAAGACACGGGCATTCGCGTGTCCATTCCCTCGCAGCGCCTGGATTCGTTTGGCGTTGATATGGCCGAGTCGGTCGCCGGCGAAAAGAAGGGCGGCCTGACGTTCGCGCCCGAGGCGGGCAGCCAGCGTATGCGCGACATCATCAACAAGAACGTGACCGAGGAGGACTTGGATCGCGCGGCCAAGGCAGCCTTCGAGGCCGGCTGGAACCGCATGAAGCTCTACTTCATGATGGGCCTTCCCGGCGAGCGCGACGAGGACATCGTGGCTATCGCCAGCCTGGCCGATCACGTGTTGGAGCTCGGCCGCTCCGTGGTGCCCAAGGCGCGCCGCGGGTCTATCTCGGTGTCTATCTCGGTTTCGGTCTTTATCCCCAAGGCTGCTACGCCGTTCCAGTGGTGCCCGCAGCTCGACTACGACGACGTCAAGCGTCGCCAGAAGCTGCTTATCACGAGCGTTCGCAACCGTGCCGTCCGCGTGCATTACCACGATGCCGAGACCTCGCTCATCGAGGCCGCGCTCTCCCGTGCCGGTCGCGATATGACGCCGGTCATCATCGATGCCTGGCGTGCGGGCTCGCGCTTCGACGCCTGGGTGGAGCACTTCTCGCTCGACAACTGGAAGGAGGCCGCTGCCAAAAACGGCATCGACCTCAACGAGCTGGTGCACCTGCCCTATGAGCTGGACTGGCGTCTGCCCTGGGAGCACGTGAGCCCCGGCTGCTCGCGCGGTTTCCTCGAGCGCGAGTATCGCCGTTCGCTCGAGGGCGTCACGACGCCCGATTGCACCCGCACGTCGTGCACCGGCTGCGGAATCTGTCCCACGCTCCACGCCAAGAACGTATTGATGGGTGATCGCGCATGAGTGAGCGCTTGACCGACAATCTCACGCTCTTTAGGCTGCGCGTTCGCTACGGCAAGCGTGATCGCCTTAAGTACCTGGGCCACCTGGAACTAATTCATACCATTGAGCGCATCGTGCGCCGTGCGGGCCTGCCCTATGCCGTGACGCAGGGTTTCTCGCCGCATATGCGCGTGGGCTTTTCGTCGGCGCTGCCCGTGGGCACGTCGTCGACCTGCGAGTGGTATGACCTGTTTATGACCGAGTTCGTCGCGCTCGACGAGGCCTTTGAACGCCTGGCCGCTGCATCGCCTGCCGATCTGGCGCCCATCGAGGCTGCCTACATCGACGTGCGCACGCCGGCGCTGACGGCTCAGCTTACGCGTCTGTCATACCGCATCGACTTGCATCTGGACCCAGAGGCTCCCGTGAGCGCCGACGAGGTGCGAGCTGCGATCGACACGCTGCGCGCGGGTCATGGCATTGATTATGCACGCGGCAAAAAGAGCAAGCGACTTGATCTGGACCATACGCTCGTTGGCTATGAGCTCACGGCGGGGGAGTGTGAGGACCATCTGGTGCTCATGCTCGACACCCATGCCGACAACGAGGGCTCCATGCGTCCGGAAATTTTGCTTTCCGCTGCTGATGTTTTGTTGCAGGGCTTGACCCCGGGCGTGGATGCACCTATTGTTTCCACCGGTATGCAAGACCTCGTGACCATCTGCTCCTACGATGTCGAGCGTCAGAATCAAGCATGCGAGGACGACGAGGGCCGACTCGTCAGCCCCATACCTGTGCGAACTTGTGGATTTGCTCCACATACTCGTTGACGGGGGTATTTTCGCCTGCTACTATATTCGGCTGTTGCACTAACTGATGCATGAAGGGCAAGTAAACATGTACGCAATCGTTAACACGGGCGGCAAGCAGTACAAGGTCGCCACCGACGATGTCATCACCGTCGAGAAGATCGAGGGCAATGAGGGCGACAAGGTCACCCTGCCGGTTATCTTCCTCAACGATGGTAAGAAGATCGTCACTGATCCCGACAAGCTGGCCAAGGCCAAGGTTACCGCTCAGATTGTTGAGCAGTTCAAGGGCGAGAAGCAGCTGGTCTTCAAGTTCCACAAGCGTAAGCGTTATCGTCGTCTGAAGGGTCACCGTCAGCAGCTCACCAAGCTGAAGATCGTGAAGGTCCAGGCTACGTCCCGCGCCAAGAAGGCTGTCAAGGCAGAGGCCGAGGCTGTTGCCGAGGCTCCCGTCGCCGAGTAGATTACACTCGTAACGAAAGAGTAGGTATACACAATGGCACACAAAAAAGGACTCGGTTCCTCCCGTAATGGCCGTGACTCCCGCGGTCAGCGCCTTGGCACGAAGCGCTATGCCGGCCAGACGGTAACCACGGGCACGATTCTCGTCCGTCAGCACGGCACGCACATCCACCCGGGTGAGAACGTTGGCCGTGGCAAGGACGACACGCTGTTCGCGCTGGTCGACGGTACCGTTGAGTTCCACAAGGGTATCAAGCACAGGGTCAGCGTACGCCCGCTCGCGAACGCGTAATTCACCCTTCATAGAGCACATATGTGGGAGGCACTTGAGTTTTAGGATTCAAGGGTCTCCCTCTTTTTTGTAGGAGGCGATTCTGTTGTCACAGTTCACCGATATCAGCCGCATTAACGTTTGCGGCGGCGACGGCGGAGCCGGATGCATGTCGTTTAGGCGCGAGGCATTTGTCCCCAAGGGCGGCCCCGATGGCGGCGACGGCGGTCGTGGCGGCAATGTCGTCATCCAGGCCGATGCTCAGCTGTCTTCGCTGGTCGATTACCGCTTTAAGCATCACTTCCGCGCCGAGCGTGGCACGCACGGGCAGGGTGCCCGTCGTAACGGTAAGAGCGGCGAGGACCTGATTCTCAAGGTCCCTATGGGTACCGTGGTGCGCGAGCTCGACCCCGAGACACAGACCCCGATGTTTGAGATTGCCGACCTTGTGCACGACGGCGAGCGCGTCGTCGTGGCGCCCGGCGGTGCCGGCGGTCTGGGCAACACGCACTTTGTGACGTCGGTGCGCCGCGCGCCCGCGTTCGCTCAGCTGGGCGAACCGGCCGAGGAGCATTGGGTTGAGCTCGAGATGAAGCTTATGGCCGATGCTGCGCTCGTGGGCTTTCCCTCGGTGGGTAAGTCTTCGCTCATCGCGCGCATGAGTGCCGCCCGTCCCAAGATCGCCGACTATCCGTTTACCACGCTCGTGCCGAACCTCGGCATGGTGCGTGCCGGTGAGTATTCTTACGTCGTTGCCGACGTTCCTGGTTTGATCGAGGGCGCGAGCGAGGGCAAGGGCCTGGGCCACCAGTTCCTGCGCCACATCGAGCGTACGGCGCTGATCATGCATGTCGTCGACATGACGGGCGGTTTTGAGGATCGCGACCCGGTTGAGGATTACCGCATCATCAACCGTGAGCTCGAGCAGTATGGCGCCGAGCTTTCGGAGCGTCCGCAGATCGTCGTCGCTAACAAGTGCGATGCGCCGGGCACGGCCGACAAGATTGCCGACCTTAAGCGTGCGGCGCTCGACGACGGGCATATGTTCTTTGCCGTGTCCGCCGCGACGGGTGCCGGCCTCAATACGCTGATGCTTGCCGTGGGCGAGCAGGTGGCTAAGCTGCGAGCCGAGCTGGCGGTCTCTGATGAGCCAGTCGATCTTCGCGACGAGGAGTGGGAGCGCCGCCGTCTGCAGCGCGAGAAGCGTTTCCGCATTGTCCAGGAAGAGCCCGGTGCCTTCCGTGTGGTCGGTCGCGCGATTGAGCGCATGGTCATCCAGACCGATTGGGAAAACGAGGAAGCCGTCATCTACCTGCAGCATAAGTTTGCTCGTATGGGAGTTGACGACGCGCTCGAGAAGGCCGGTTGCCGTGCGGGCGACGAGGTCCGCATTTGCCAGCGTGCCTTTGACTTTGAGGGCGCTGAGGACTTCTCGGAGTACGAGGAGCTCGAGGACGCTGGCGAGGACGTTGTCGTTGAGGCCATTGACGTGGCCGACGTTGCGGATGAGGGCGTCGAG
The DNA here is from genome assembly GCA_902489295.1 of uncultured Collinsella sp. GTDB lineage: Bacteria > Actinomycetota > Coriobacteriia > Coriobacteriales > Coriobacteriaceae > Collinsella. Next base: position 3,614 of record CABTZM010000049.1, on the reverse strand, counting down.
GTTGTCGATGCGGCGGATGTCGCGGACGATGCCGAGACCTCGGAGGGCGAGTAAGCCATGTCGCTGCGCGGTGGAATCGGTTTGCCCGAGCTGCCCATAAAAGAGGGCAAAGAGTTTCGGCTTGGCATTATGGGCGGCACATTCGACCCGATTCATTACGGGCATCTGGTGACTGCCGAGCAGGCGCGCGAGTCGCTCGACTTGGACGCTGTGCTCTTTATGCCGGCGGGCTCTCCCGCCTTTAAGCTTGACAAGCCGGTGACGCCTGCCGAGGACCGTTATGCCATGACGGTCCTCGCCACCGCCGCGAACCCGGCCTTTTTGGCGAGCCGGTTCGAGATTGACCGTCCGGGCGTAACCTATACGGCCGATACGCTTCATGCCCTTCGCGACTTTTACCCGCCGCAGGTAAAACTCTACTTTATTACGGGCGCCGACGCGATTATCGATATTGTGACCTGGCATGATGCCGAACGAATTGCTGAGCTTGCTACCTTTATTGCGGCGACGCGACCGGGTTTTGATATCGATACGGCGCGTGCCCGAATCAAAGAGTCGGGGCTGCCGTTCGATGTGCGCTATATTCAGATTCCGGCGCTGGCGATCAGCTCGACGAACATTCGTAAGCGAGTTGCCCGCGGCATGAGCGTGCGCTATCTTACGAGCGAGTCTGTGCTCGGCTACATTCGCAAGCGCAGTTTGTATGTCGATCTGGGTCAAGAAGATTTTGAGTGATGGGGGCTACGTTGTCGGTAGAGGATCAGTTTGAAGGCGATGAGCGCGCGCTGCTCAAGCGCATTCAAGAGCTTCTCGATGTTCGCATGAAAGATAAGCGCAAGCGCTATGTGCATTCGCTGGGTGTTGCCGAGACCGCACTTCATCTGGCCGAGGTCTACGGCGTTGACCGCTTTGATGCCGCTGCCGCCGGCTTAATTCACGACTGGGACAAGGTGCTTTCCGATGACGAGCTCGTGGCCCGCGCGCTTCACTATGGCATCAAGGTTGCCGGCTCTCCTTCCGCCGCGACGCCGCTTTTGCATGGCCCTGTTGCCGCCTATGAGCTTCCGCAGCTTTTTCCCGAGCTGTCGCCGGCTGTTTTCCAGGCTGTCGACCGTCACACCGTGGGTGCCTGCGACATGACGCCGCTCGATATGGTGGTCTTTGTGGCAGATGCCATCGAGCCCAACCGTCACGGCGACTATGCCCATGCGCTGCGCAAGATGGTGGGGGAGTCGACGCTTGACGAGTTGTTCTTCTCCTGTTTTGCGCAGGGTCTGGTCTATGTGATCCAGTCCGGGCGCTATCTTTATCCCACGGCTATTACGATTTACAACCATTACGCCCAGCTGCGCTAGCTCGGGTGTGTCTAGAAAGAGGTATTCCATGGCCGACGAGACCATGACTGACGAGCAGATTCTTGAAGGTGTGGAGCACAAGAGTTTCGTTGCCACGTCCGACCGCACCGCCGCCTCGCTGTCCGCGAGCGGTGTCGCCGCCGAGGATGTCGCCCGCGCCGCCGCGCAGGCCGCCTACGACAAGAAGGGCGAGGACGTGCAGGTGCTCGACCTGACCGAGCTTTCCGACGTGTGCGACTACTTTGTGCTTGCCACCGGTACCAACAACCGCCAGGTCGATTCGATCGTCGACGAGATCGAGGAGAAGGTCGCCGAGGCTTGCGGCGAGCATCCGTTCTCCATCGAGGGCCGCGAGCAGAAGACCTGGATGCTCATGGACTACGGCTCGGTTGTCGTCCACGTCTTCACTCCCGAAGCCCGCGACTTCTACCGCCTAGAAAAGCTCTGGGGTGACGCCCCCCAGCTTCCCCTCAATCTCCTCTAGTAGCTCATTTGATACGGGGCTATTTAGCTAGCTTCGCGCATTTCGCCGGGCAGTTGCGGTTTTCCGCACCTGCCCGGCTTTCTTTTTGCCTAAAGGCGGTTAATCGTTGAAGCGGGATTGGCGGCCGAAGGATAGGGCGGTGTCGCCGAACTTGTCTCGGACGGCGTCGATCGCGACGGAGAGCTCGCGGCGGTCGCTGGATTGGGCTCCGCGGTCATCGACTTCGCAGAACAGGTCGGTCTGGATGCCGCCCTGATGGTCAAAGTCGCTCATGCCGATGCCCGCTAAGCGAACATGCATGCCTTCCTGCCAGATGTTGTCGAGCAGTTCGAGCGCAACCGCCACAAAGATGTTCTCATCGTCGGTCGGATGAGGCAGCCGTCGCTGTGCCGAGCGACCGCTTCCATACGAATACTTAAGCTTGAGCGTTACCGTGCCGCCCGTCAGTCCCTGACGGCGCAGGCGGCGTCCAACCGACTCACCCAGCAGCGCAATCGCCGCTTCGATGTCCCCACGCTCAGTTAAATCTTTTGCAAAGGTGCGCTCATTGCTCACCGATTTAACCTCACGCTCTTCATCGAGACTCGTGACTTCGGAGATTTCGAGTCCCAGCGCACGCTGGCGCATGCGTTCGCCGTTGACGCCAAAAATAGAGGCCAAGGTTGATTCCGGTGCACGTGATAGCTCGCCGAGGGTGTAGATGCGCATGCGGCGCAGTCGCTCCTCGGCCGAGCGCCCGATGCCGCTCATGGCAGATACCGGCAGCGCGGCCAAAAAGCGCTGCTCGGTTCCGGGGCGCACGATGGTCAGCCCAAACGGCTTATCCCGCTCGCTTGCGATCTTTGCGACCGTCTTGTTGCAGCCCACGCCAATGGAGCAGGTCACTCCCAGCGCTGCCACACGGTCGCTTATACGCCGTGCAACCAGCAGCGGGTCCTCGGGCGCAAAGCGACCCGGTGTGATATCGATAAAGGCTTCGTCGATGGATACGCGCTCAACGCGCGGAGTCTCGTCGGCGAGAATCGCCATGACCTGCGCGCTCACCTCGCGGTAGCGATCAAAGTGCCCGTGCGTCCAAATGGCTTGCGGGCACAAGCGCCGCGCCTCGGCCGAGGCCATGGCAGAGTGCACGCCAAAGCGACGTGCCTCATACGAACACGTGGACACGACGCCACGCGAATCGGCGTCTCCGCCCACGATGAGCGGCTTTCCGCGCCATTCGGGATGATCGAGCATCTCCACGCTCGCAAAAAATGCATCGAGGTCCATGAGGCCTACCGCCGAACCCGTCCAGGGAGGCGGTGTGACGCCCATGGCATCCTCATAACCGTATGTATGTTCGCGTCTTTCCATGTCATGAGTATACCGCGCAGCTCATGTGGGGTGCGTGTATGTGCTTGCAAATCCCGAATTCTTGTCTAAGATATGGATTTGCCCTCGACTACACCGAAGAAGTTGGTCTCACGGACTTCACCTGCCCGCGTCGATGGCGTATTATGTTCAACTGTTTGTTTGTAGTTGCAGCCTAAAGCTGCTTGGTTGGAGGAGTTTCCTTTGGCAGTCAAGATTCGCCTTGCTCGTCACGGCGCTAAGAAGCGTCCGTACTACCGTGTCGTCGTCGCCGATTCCCGCGCCCCGCGTGACGGTCGTATCATCGAGGAGGTTGGCCGCTACAACCCGATGACCGCCCCCAAGACCATCAACCTCGACCTCGAGAAGATCGCCGACTGGCAGTCCAAGGGCGCTCAGCTCACCGACGCCGTCGCCGCTCTGGT